>NTKV01000001.1 GCA_002457745.1 SAR116 cluster bacterium MED-G06
GGTCACCGACACCGACAGCATCACGCTTGCCATCAATCAGATGGCCGGCCGGCGCCACATCAGCGTGGCGTAGTGAATCGATTGTCGCCTGGTCAAGCATTGCCATATCCCCCTGCTCTATCCCTCAGCTATATCCTTCTGGCGGGTGCCCTGCGCCGGTGCCCGGCGCTGGTGCCCATCACCGGCACCTCTGGCATGAAGTAGCTTCATGGCCATCATGTCATGGCGCAAGCCTATCGGCCAAGCATGTCGTCCGAGCCTGACTGCAGACCAAGCTAGATTTGGTGAAGATCGCGGAAGCTTGGCACCGGATCGCCCGGCAAACCGACCGCCTCCCACACGCCGCGGGCAATGGCGCGCGCCATCACCGTGGCCGCCGCATGACCAAGCCCCACTGCATCCGTCATCGGAGTGTCCAGTTCACGCGCACCGGTCGAAGCAGCAAAGATCAGATCCCCATCGAAGGGCGTATGGCTTGGCACCAGCGCGCGGGCAAAGCCGTCATGTGCCGCCACCGCCAGCCGCTGGCACTGCGCCTTGTCCAGCCGCGCGTCAGTGGCAATGATCCCGATGGTGGTATTCTGCGACGGGGTGAAGCCGTCCTCCAGCAGGACGTTGGTGCCGGCACCTGCTGCCGCCGGGCCAAGGCCGCCAAACTCGTCACCCAGCTCCCAGGGCGCGGCCCAGAAATGGGCCACCCCATCCGGCGCCGGTGCACCGCGCGCATTCACCGCCACCAGCGCGCCAACTGTGACCCCGTCCTCCAGCACAACCGACGCCGAACCGAGCCCTCCCTTGACCGGCCCGGCCATCGCACCATAACCGGCACCGGCGCAACCAAGGTCAAAATGATCGTCACGCGACCGCCAGGCCGTCGCCCCAAGACCGGCATAGGGATTGTCCGTCCAGCCCTTGTCGCCGCCATTCAGCAGGTCGAACAGGATGGCTGCCGGCACGATCGGGACTTTCTGGCCTTTGAAATCAAAGCCGATGCCGGCAGCGCGAAGCGCGTTGGCAACGCCGGACGCGGCATCAAGACCAAGAGCCGACCCGCCGGACAGGACAAGAGCGTCGATATCGGTGACGAGCTTGTCGGGTGCCAGAAGATCTGTCTCGCGCGTTCCGGGCGCGCCGCCCATGACGTGAACCGAGGCGGTGAAGGGATCATCGGCACAGAGCACCGTCACCCCGGATTTCAGCGCCGCATCATGGGCGTTGCCAACCTTGATGCCGTCAACATCGGTGATCAGATTGCGTGGTCCTGTCTTCATCCTGTTCCCACCTAGATGCAGCGCCCGCCATCAACCTCCATCGCCACTCCGGTGACCATCGAGGCCTCGTCGGAACAGAGATAGAGCGCGGCATTGGCAATGTCTTCAGGCTGCGAGAACCTGCCGATGGGGATGCTGGACAGGAATTTTGCGCGCATTTCTGGTGTGTCCTCCCCCATGAAGCTTGCCAGCAGCGGCGTCTCGCCTGCCACCGGGTTGACCGCATTGACGCGAATCCCGTGCGGGGCCAGCTCCACGGCCATTGTCCGTGTGGCGGTGATCATCCAGCCCTTCGAGGCGTTATACCAGCTGAGGTTGGGGCGCGGCGACACACCGGCGGTCGATGCGATGTTCAGGATACAGCCACCGCCTGCCACCTTCATCATCGGTACGAACGCGCGCGCCGCCAGATACACAGCCTTGGTGTTGACCGCCATCACCCGGTCGAACGCATCTTCCCCGACATCCTCAAGCGGTCCGGACTGATGGGTGACACCGGCATTGTTCACCAGAATATCGAGCCCCCCGAAATTCTCCTGCGCCGCCGCTGCCATCGCTGACACCGAGGCGGCATCCGAGACATCGGCGCGCAACGTAATGACGCCGGTCTCTTTGGCGATCGCGGCAAGTCCGTCCTCATTCACATCGACGGCCAGAACGCGGGCACCTTCTTCGATGAACCGGTGCAGGATGCCGGCGCCGAACCCCGAACCGGCGCCGGTCACCAGAGCTGTCTTGCCTTCAAGCCTTGATCCCATCACACCCTCCTTCTGGCCACGGTCTCTTCACAATCATGCCACCCATTCTTGCGGGATTTGCGGGCTGGCGGCAACCAGCTCGGCGGTATAGGGATGCGCCGGTGACGCCAGCACCCGTTCGGTCTCGCCGCTCTCGACGATCGCGCCATCCTTCATCACAAGCACCCGCTCGGTAATCGCCCGCACCACACCCAGATCATGGCTGATGAACAGATAGGCCAGCCCGAATTCGCGACGGAGTCCGGCCAGCAGATCCAGAATCTGTGCGCGGATCGATACATCGAGCGCCGAGACAGCCTCGTCGAGAATGATCAGCTTCGGCCGGATCACCAGCGCGCGGGCAATGGCGATCCGCTGGCGCTGGCCACCGGAAAATTCATGGATATATTTGCCAGCATCCTGCGGCGACAGGCCGACCGCCTCCAGCGCCGCACCGACAGCACGCGAGGCCTCCGCCCGCGTCGGGGCGTCGTCCAGCAGATGAAACGGCTCGGCGACAAGGCGCTCCACAGGGTGACGCGGATTGAAAGACCCGTACGGGTCCTGAAAGACGATCTGCATCGCGGCGCGGGTGTGCGCCGGCATCATCTGGCCGGCGGTGACCGCTGTACCAGCCAGCGTGATGCTGCCGCCACGGGGCGGCTCCAGCCCGAGAATGGCACGCGCCAAAGTTGATTTCCCGCAGCCCGATTCACCGACCAATCCGACGCTTTCACCTTCATCGACGGACAGCGATACACCGCGCACAGCTTCGCTCAGCGGCGCGGCGCGGAACAGCCTGCCCCGCCCGCGATAGCCAAGCCGCAGATCCTCGATCCGCAGCAGGGGATCAGCTTTATCCGGGAGCGGCACCGCTTGCGGGCGGTGGTTCGATGCGGCCAGAAGGCTGGCGGTATAGGCATGGCTGTGATGCCGGAACAGCGTCTCGGTCTCGCCGGTCTCGACGATCCGGCCATCCTTCATCACCGCGATGGAACTGCTGAGGCCGGCAAGAACCGCCAGATCATGTGTGATCAGCAGGAGCGACATGTCCCCTTCCGCGACCAGCCCCCCAAGAAGGTCGAGGATGCCGGCCTGTGTCGTGACATCCAATGCCGTCGTCGGCTCGTCCGCGATCAGCAGCGCCGGCTGCAGCGCAATGGCCTGGGCGATCATCACCCGCTGGCGTTGTCCGCCCGACAATTCGTGCGGATACCGGTCCAACCCGATGCGATCAGCGGGAAGCCCCACGCGGTCGAGCCTGTCTGCTGCCACGTCGCGCGCCGCCTGGCGGTGCATGCCAGCATGGATCACCAGTGTTTCCGCCACCTGGTCCCCGATGCTCCGCACCGGGTTGAGCGCTGTCATCGGCTCCTGAAAGATCATCCCGATATGCCGCCCCCGAACACCGCACATCGCCGCCTCATCAAGGCCGAACAGGTCGTTGCCATCCAGTCTGGCCGCGCCGGACCGGACCGCACCCTGTGGCAAAAGCCCGATCGCCGCCAGCGCGGTCATCGATTTGCCGGAGCCGGACTCACCGGCAAGGCCGAACACTTTGCCAGCCCCGATGGACAGGGTGATACGGTCAACCACTGTCATGTCGCCAATGCGGACTGACAGACCCTCTATGGCAAGACGCGGGGCGCTCATCGCTGTCGCCTCAGACGCGGGTCAAGAAGATCGCGAAGCCCGTCACCTGTCAGGTTCAGCCCCAGCACTGTCGCGATGATGGCAAGGCCCGGCAGAACCGCGAGATGCGGCGCGAAACTTATCATGGTCTGGCTGTCGGCCAGCATCCGTCCCCAGGAGGGGAGCGGTGGCTGCGCCCCCAGCCCGACATAGGACAACCCGGCCTCGGCCAGAATACCGAGGCTGAACTGGATGGTGCCCTGGACAATCAGCACATTGGCGATATTAGGCAGAATATGTTCCACCGAGATGCGCGCCGCGCCCTTGCCGCTGACCCGCGCCGCAAGGATGAAATCCTGCGTCCAGACGGCCAGCGCGCTGCCGCGCGTCACCCGCGCAAACACCGGCATGTTGAAAATGCCGATGGCCAGAATGGCGTTGAAGGCTGACGGGCCGAAAACCGCGGTGATCAGGATGGCGATCACCAGAGACGGAAACGCAAAAACAAGGTCATTGCCGCGCATCACCAGATCATCCAGCCATCCCCCGCGATGGGCCGCGGCCAGCAGACCCAGCGGCACGCCAAGCCCCATGCCGATGCCGACAGCGACAATGGCAACAGCAATCGAGGTGCGCGCGCCGACCATCAGCATCGACAGCATGTCGCGTCCGAAATGGTCGGTGCCAAGAAGGTGATCGCCGCTTGGCGGTTGCAACCGCGCCGCGATGTTCAGGCTTTCCACCGCATGCGGTGTCCAGAGAAAGGAAACAAGCGCCGCCACCAGAAACAGGCTGGTCAGCATGATGCCGACAATCAGGCTCGTCGGCATCTTCACAAAGGCTGAGGTCACCTGCCGCATCACTGCCTCCGCAATCTGGGGTCGGCGATCCCATAGGCAATATCGACCATGAAATTCACCAGGATTACGGCGAACACCAGAAGCATCACCACCGATTCAACGACAATCAGGTCACGCTGGGTGATCCCCTGGAAGACCAGCCGCCCGAGCCCGGGAAGAAAGAACACATTCTCGATGATGATCGCCCCGGCGATGAGGAACGAGAATTGCAGCCCGATGATGGTCAGGACCGGGATCAGCGCGTTGCGAAAGGCGTGATCGGTCAGGGTGCGGCGATGGCTCAGCCCCTTGGCCCGCGCGGTGCGGATATAGTCCTGATCCAGCACCTCGAGCACCGCCGAGCGCATCACCCGCGCAAGGATCGAGGCCTGCGGCAGCGCCAGCGCCACCGCCGGCAGGATCAAGGCTTTCAGACAGGCCAGAACGCCGGCGTCCCATCCCGGGAACCCCCCGGCGGAAAACCAGCGAAGCTGAATGGCGAAAATCACCACAAGGATCATCGCAAACCAGAAATTCGGGATGGCAATCCCAAGCTGGGTGATGCCCATGACGCTCCAGTCACCGGCACGCCCGCGCCGGCTGGCGGCATAGAGCCCGACCGGCAAGGCGATCAGCGTCGACAGCAACAGCGCCATCACCGCCAGCGGCAGCGAGACCATCAGCCGTGCCGCGACAAGCTCGGCCACCGGCACCTGATAGGTGTAGGAAATGCCGAAATCCCCCTGAACCATGCCGGTGACCCAGCGCAGATAGCGTTCGACCGGGCTGCCGCCAAGCCCAAGTTCGGCGCGCAACGCCGCCACCGTGTCCGGTGCCGCGTTCAGTCCCAGCATGAAGGCTGCCGGATCGCCAGGCACCATCTCGATCATCACGAAGATGACCACCGAGGCGACGGCAAGGCTGGCCAGCAACGCAACCAGTCGTGACAGGATATAGCTCAGCATGGGTCAGCCTTGCGCCGATATCGCGCTGGTAGGAAGTCGGGGTCCCGCCGACCGGGATGCCGGCGGGATGCCTGTTTTTGACAGCCGGTCAGTCTGACCAGCTGACGCCGGTCAGATCATTGGCCTGCGTTGGCGCGTTTTCCCAAAGACCATTGATCTTGGCATTGGCCACGCCGGTGCGGGCCAGCTGGAACAGATAGCCATTCACATAGTCATCGGCGATCCGCCGCTGCGCAGCCTGCAACAGGCTCTTGCGCTCGGCCGGATCGGAGGCCAGCTTCAGATCATTGATCAGCCCCTGGAAGTCAGCGCTGTCATACTGGAAATAATAGTCCGGATTGGCATAGATGCCGATATCCATCGGTTCGGTATGCGAGACGATGGTCAGGTCGAAATCCTTGCCGCGGAACACCTGCTCCAGCCATTGCGCCCATTCCAGATTCTCGATTTCGGTGCCGATCCCGACCTCGCGAAGCTGTGCCGCGATGATCTCGCCCCCACGACGGGCATAGGATGGAGGTGGCAGCTTCAACGACAGCGTGATGTTTTCGGCCCCTGCCTCTTTCAGCAACGCACGTGCCCGGTCCGGGTCATGCATCGAGCCGCCGGTCAGATCGACATAGTCCGGATTATGCGGCGCGAAATGCGTTCCGATCGGCGTGCCAAACCCGAACATCGCACCATCAATGATAGCCTGCCTGTCGATGGCATGGGCGATGGCCTGGCGGATCCGGATGTCGGACAGATGCTCGGCCTTGTTGTTGGTCGACAGGATGGTCTCACCCTCGGTCGAACCGACCATCACGCGGAAGCGCGGATCGGCGTCGAACTGCGGCAGGGTTTCCGGTGCGGGATAGCCCGGGAAGGCATCAATATCGCCTGCCATCATCGCGGCGAACGCCGCTGTCGGATCTGAAATGAATTTGAAGGTGGCCTTTTCAAGCGCCACCGCATCACCCCAGTAATCCGGGTTGCGCGCCAGCTCCACCCGGTCGCCCTGCACCCAGCGCGAGACAGTGAAAGGACCGGTGCCAACCGGCGCGGTCTTTGCCGCATCAATGCTTTCAGGCGCGACGATCACGGCGTCACCCCAGGCAAGATTGGTGATGAAGCCACCATCGGGGTTTGACAGCGTGATCTTCACTGTCATCGGATCAACCACATCAACCGAAGCAATGCCGGTGAACAGCCGCTTCTGGGCGTTGGTCGAATCTTCGGCCCGCGCACGGTCCAGCGAGAATTTCACATCCTCGGCATCCATCGCCGAGCCATCATGGAATTTGACGCCACTGTGAAGGGTGAAGCTATAGACAAGACCGTCATCCGAGATTGTCCAGGACTTCGCCAGCGCCGGCGCCACCGATCCATCGGCGCGATAGCGTGTCAGCCCTTCGAAGACATTGGCATAGACCACCTCGTCAATGGCCGCGGCGGCGCCCCCTGTCGGGTCGAGATTGGGCGGCTCCAGCTGCATGCCGACGGTGATCGAGGTCTGCGCGGCAAGCGCTGTCTGTGCCCCCATAATCGTGGCCGCGGCAAGCGCAAGCCAGGCGGGTGCTGTTCGATGTAATGTCATGGTCTTCCTCCCTTTTTTTCTTCCACTGATTAATCCGATGCCAGCAGTTTTGCCAGCGACAAGGCCATCACCGCCGCGCTTTCCGTCATGTCGGTGATGCTGATCCATTCATCGGGCTGATGCGCAAGCTCAAGGATGCCGGGCCCGTAGGCGATGCAGTTCTTGAGCCTGCCGATACGGTCGATATGTTTCTGGTCATAGGTGCCTGGCGAGACGACAAAATCGGGGTCGATTCCCATCACCTCGCGAATGGATTCTCCGACGGTGGTGACAACCGGTGCGTCACGCGCCGCCATCACCGGATGCACCTCGAACAGATCGCGAATCTCATAGCTGAATTCCGGGCGCCCGGCGGCCACCTTGTCGAGAAGGGCCTCCATCTCGCCTTTCACTTCGGCAAGATCCTCTTCGGCAAGAAAGCGCCGGTCGATGGTGATCACACAGCGGTCCGGCACGCAGGCCGACGGCATTCCCGTGTAATCCTCTTCCTGCTCGGCAAGCCCGCCATGGATGGCGTTGATGTTCAGGGTCGATTGCCGTGCCCCTTCCGGCACCACCGGCATTGCCGTCTGCCGCGATGCCAGCGCCGGAAACAGGCTGTCCTCCATCTCCGCCAGAACCGCGGTCATATGGCGAATGGCACAGTCACCGAGAAACGGCATCGACCCATGCGCAATCCGGCCCTTTGTCTCGATTTCGGCCCACCAGACACCGCGATGGCCGATGCAGATCCGGTCCTTGTTCAACGGCTCGGGGATGATCACATGCTGCACCCGTTCCGGGTTGAACCAGCCTTCCTCGGCAAGATGGGCCACCCCGCCAAAGCCCCCGGTTTCCTCATCCGCCGTGCCGGAAATCTCGATCGCGCCACGATAATCCGGCATCACCGCGATGAACGCCTCGGCGGCGATGATGGAAGTCGCCAGTCCGCCCTTCATGTCGCAGGCCCCGCGGCCATAGATGCGGTCGCCATCGACCTCGCCGCCAAACGGGTCACGGGTCCAGCCTTCGCCAACCGTCACGACATCGGTGTGGGAATTGAAATGAACGCAGTCACCGGCAGCGGCGCCATCATGCCGGCAGACAATATTCCAGCGTGGATGTTTTTCGGAATCGCCCAGCGCGCCTTCGGCCCGCACGAATGTCGAGGTGAAGCCGCTTCGCGCAAGGCGCGCGTCAAGATAGTCACAGATATCGCGGTAATGATCGCCTGGCGGGTTCAGCGTCGGGATGCGGATCAGCTCGCGCGTTGTCTCGACCAGGTCGTCGCGCCGCCGGTCGATCTCGGCATTCAGCCGCTTCGTCAACTCGCCGCTCACACAGCCACCCACTTGCCGTTAGACATGTCTTCAACGCTACGGCCAAGGCCAAGACAGGTCAAGAAGCAGGACGAGGATCAGGACAGGGATCAGGGGCTGTGCGGGTCAAGGCGCTCCCTGATCGCCTCCACCACCTCGCCGACCGCCTCCACCTGTGGCAGATGGCCAACCTCGGGGAGCATCCTCAACCCGGGGGTCGGCACAAGCGGCGGCGGGACAATGACATCCGCTGTACCCCACAAGAGGCAAAAGGGAATCGCTGGCGGGAAAGGCGCTGGCGGCGCGCCGGATTTCAGCGCGGCGGCGATGCGTCGCAACGCGGTGCGCCGGGCCTCGTCCGCCAGTGACTCGACAAACCCGTCCGCCATGCGCCGGGTGATCAGAACCTTGCGCACCACAAGCTGTTGCAGCAGCGCAAATGCCGCGTCACCATCGGCAAGTTCGGGGAGCTGGTCGATGAAGGAACGGTCCGGAATATCGGTGAGACCCGCCGGTGCCAGCAGCACAAGCCCGGTTGCATCCACCACCCCGCGCGCCGCCAGTACAAGCGCCACCGCGCCGCCAAGGGAGTGGCCTACAACAAGCGGCTGCGTCAGCCTGCCGGCGATCTCGGTTTCGATGGCTGTGGCAAAGGCGGCGGGGGTGCCGTCACCAACATCATTGCCAGCGGTGCCATGACCGGCATATTCCGCCGCCCATACCGTCGCAAAGGGGAACAGCTGCGGGGCCAGCGCCAGCCAGGACAGGCGGTCCGCCCCGAAACCGTGGATCAGGAGGACATCCGGCCCGTCCCCGCCAAGCCGGTGCAGCGCGGCATCTGTCATTCGATCACGCCGAGAACGGCACCAACCTCGGTCAGTTCACCTTCATCAACGCGAATTTCCGAAAGGGTGCCATCGGTCGGCGCCTCGATTTCCAGCGCCGCCTTGGTGGTGGAGATGACCACCACCACCTCACCAGAGCTCACCTCATCACCAACGCCAGCAACCCATTCGGTGATTTCGGCTTCGGTGACCTCGTTGCCAAGCTGCGGTACCAGAATTTCGGTTGCCATGGATTCTGCCCTCTCGACGGATTCAAAAACGACGTTGTCTGGTTTCCATAAAAGCGTCAAATGCCGCGCTTTGCCATATCGATAATATCCCAGTCGCGCAGACCGCGCCTGTTCACCCGCTTTTCGGCGAAGAAATCACCAAGAATGGCATCACAGATGTCATGCGGCTGTGGCGCGTAGCTGTCTTCCATATCCGCCCCCGGCGCGATCCAGTTCGGCGCCCCAAGAACGACGGGCGCCGCCTTCATGTCGGCAAAGGCAAGCCTGGTGACATTGGCGGCAATGGTGTTGGCAAAACTGCCACGTTCCACCGCCTCGGACACAATGATCAGCCGTCCGGTCTTCTTCACCGACCCGACAAGCGTTGCATAGTCGAACGGCACCAGCGTGCGGGCGTCGATGATCTCCGCCTCAAGCCCATGGGATGACAGCTCGTCCGCCGCATCCAGCGCCGGATACAGCGACGGGCCAATGGTCAGGATGGTGACATCGTCGCCAGCCCGGCGCAGCGCGGCAGTGCCGAATTCAAGGCCATGAACACCCTCTGGCACACCGCCAGCCTCGAATGTCTCGACCCGGTCATAGAGGCGCTGCGATTCAAACACCATTGTCGGGTCATTGCCGGCAAGCGCTGTCATCATCAACCCCTTGGCATCCGCCGGGGTTGCCGGATAGATCACCCGAAGCCCCGGCACATGCGTGACAAGCGAGGACCAGTCCTGTGAATGCTGCGCACCATATTTCGATCCGACCGAGGCACGAAGCACCACCGGAAGGCGCAACTCGCCAGCCGACATTGCCTGCCATTTGGCAAGCTGGTTGAAGATCTCGTCGCCGGCACGGCCAATGAAATCGGCATACATCAGCTCGACAAGCGCCCGCCCGCCGGCAAGCGCGTATCCCACCGCCGTCGAGACAATCGCCGCCTCGGAAATCGGTGAATTGAACAGCCGGTGATAGGGGATGATATCGGCAAACCCGCGATGCACCCCGAACGCCCCACCCCAGTCACGACATTCCTCACCATAGGCAATCAGGCTTTCGTCATGCACAAGATGATGCAGGATGGCTTCTGACAGCGCATCGCGCAGCGTCACCGCGCGCATTGGCGACAGCAGGCCACCTTCCGCGTCAAAACCGCTGCGGGACTTGCGGGCGATCGACTGCATTGCCTTGCTGTCCGCAGGGTCAATCAGAAGGTCGCCGGCCCTGCCTGTCGGTGCCACCGTCTCACCATTGAAGGTCATCTCGCCAATGATCGCAGGGTTGGATTTGATGTCGATGGCAGGGGCTTTCTGCCGGTCAACAACAGCGCGGGTCACCGCTTCAATCTGCGCGCCGACAGCCTCTTCAAGGGCGGCGGCCTCTTCCGCGGTGATGACCCCGCCCTCGACCAGACGGGCCCGGAAACGCGCAATCGGGTCATGGGCCTGCCAGGCCTTCATCTCGTCACGCGAGCGATAGGCGTTGGTGTCGGTCGTCGAATGACCTGAATAGCGGTAGCATTCGATATCAAGCAGCGCTGGTCCTTCGCCAGCCCGCAGAATCCGGGTCTTGCGCCCCACCGCGTCAGCCACCGCCAGCGGGTTCGAGCCGTCAACCGTTTCCGCGTGAAGCTGTGCCGGGCCGACGCCAGCACCAATCCGCGACAGCCGGTCCCAGGCCATCGTCTCACCGCGCGTCTGTCCACCCATGGCATAGAAATTGTTGGTAAAACAGAACAACACCGGCGGATGCCGGTCGAAGGGCGGTTGCCACAAGGTCCGGAACTGGCCCATGCCGGCGAAATTCATCGATTCCCAGATCAGGCCGCATCCGGTGCTGCCATCGCCGAGATTGGCCAGAACAACCGCATCGGATCCGGTCAGCTGCGCGCGCAGCGCAGCGCCGACAGCGATGCCGGAAGACCCCCCGACAATGGCGTTGTTGGGATAGGCCCCGAACGGGGTGAAAAAGGCATGCATCGAGCCACCCATGCCCCGGTTGAAGCCGGCATCACGCATGAAAATCTCGGCCAGAACGCCGGTCAGCAGAAACGCCTCACCGGCGCTGCCACCAGCATCGCCGATATGGTCGGCGACAAATCTGGCAAGCCTGCCATCATCATGTTTGCCGGTGATTGCGGCAAGCGCACCTGCGTCCATCGCCGCAATTGCCGCAAGCCCCTTGGCAATCATCTCGCCATGGCTGCGGTGCGATCCGAAAATCTGGTCATGCGGTGCCAGCGCCATGGCGCTTCCGACGGCGGCCGCCTCCTGCCCCACCGAAAGATGCGCCGGCCCCTTGTATACATATTCGATGCCGCGATAGGCCCCGGTCGATTTGAAGGCGTGAAGCATGCTTTCGAATTCGCGGACAATCATCATGTCGCGAAGCGCGCGGCGCAGCCTGTCATCGCCCCAGCGGTCACGCTCGCCAGCAAGATCAGACCGGTAGGCATGTACCGGGATGTCGGCAAACCGGACAGTGTCGGCGGCATATGTCTGACCGGGATCGATCGGAATCTGTTTTGGCAAGTCACTACCTCCCGAGAAGGTTTACAGAACGCACAGGTCAGATATTCACCAGCTCTTCACGCCAGGGCGGGTTGCATCCTGACCTCTGGCAGTTGATGGCAGCAGCCTCTCCGGCGCGTGTCGCCGCCCTTGTCAGCTCTGCTTCATTGATTGCGGCAAGCGCAGCCCGCGATGCGAGGCCGCTTTCCAGCACCCAGCACAATATGCTGGCCATATAGGTATCACCCGCTCCGACCGTATCGGCCAGATTGTCAAGGGCAGGCGCCGCTGCATCCAGTTCGATATCACCCTGCCTGGTGGCAAGGAACAGGCGCGAGCCTTCACCACCCATCGTCAGGATGAACAGCGCGGCGTCGCACTCGGCACGGCAGTCGGCAAGCGCCGCATCCAGCGGCCGGTCAGGATAAAGCCAGAGCAGATCCTCATCGCTGAGCTTGAAGATATCGGCATGGCGCATCATCCTGCGGATCCGCGCCCGGTAGCCGTCAGCGTCGGTGATCAGCCCGGGGCGTACATTCGGGTCAAGCGAAGTCATCACACCCCGCCCCGGACAGGCGGCGAAGAACGCCTCCCAGGCATCGGCGTCATCACCGCCAATCAGCGCCAGCGACCCGACATGAAACAGGCGCGTTTCCGCCGGCATGTCACGCTCCAGCCCGGCAAGGCTGATCTGGCGCTCGGCAGTGGCGTTGCGATGAAAGGCATAGGAAGGAATGCCGTCAGTGATGGACACCACAGCAAGTGATGTCGGGTATGGTGCGCGTGGCGCGGCCAGCGTCACCCTGCTTTCAGTCAGCCGTTCCGCCAGCAGAACACCAAGCGCGTCGTCAGAGACCGGGGTCAGATAGGCCACCTTCTGTCCCTGTCTGGCAGCCGCTATGGCCACATTATAGGGCGAGCCGCCCGGGTTCGCGACATAGCGCGGCAGACCATTCGCATCCGGATCACCGGAGACAAGGTCTATGAGGTTTTCCCCACCAATCGAAATCATATGCTGTTCCTCAACACCTTCTGGTCGTCCTGTCAGACCTGCCCCTTTCCCTCCAGGGCAGCAGAGCCCTATGATGCAGGGGAGCGGGGAAGTTCGGCAAGCCCATTGATGGGCTGTTTGTGGCGCATGGCGGGGGCCGCCGTCCACCCCTCAGGAGGACAGAATATGCAAATTGACGCTCATCACCATTTCTGGAACCCGGCGCGCGGCGATTATGGCTGGATGCCGGAGGACAACACCACCCTCAATCGCGCCTATGGCCCGGCCGATCTTGCACCACATCTTGCTGCGGCTGGTATTGACGCCACCATTCTTGTGCAGGCCGCCCCCAGCATCGCCGAAAGCGAATATATGCTTGGCATCGCCGATGCGACACCACATGTCGCGGCGGTCACCGGATGGGTCGATTTCGAGAACGCGGCGCATCAGGACGCATTGGCAAGGCTGGCAGGTCATCCGAAATTCCGCGGCGTCCGTCCGATGATCCAGGACATTCCGGATGATGACTGGATGCTGCGCGAGGATGTGCGGTGGGGATTCGATGCGATCACCGCGCTCGGCCTGCGCTTCGAGGCGCTCGGCTTTCCGCGGCATATCGACAATTTCCTGACCATCTTCACGCGTCATCCGGAGATGAAGGTGGTGATCGACCACTGCATGAAACCGCAGATCGCGGCACCGGACGAGACCGCATTCCGGCAGTGGGCGGACGGCATGGCAAGACTGGCACGCGAGACCTCTGCCTTTTGCAAGTTTTCCGCGCTCATTACCGAGGCTCATGCCGACTGGCAGACCGAGGATCTTCGCCCCTATGCCGAGCATGTGATCACGGCCTTCGGTGCCGAGCGGGTGATGTGGGGGTCAGACTGGCCGGTCTGTCGGCTTGCCGGCGAATATACCGAGTGGCGCGCTGCCGCGCTGGAGTTGACCGCCGGGTGCAGCGATGCCGAAAGGCGCGCCATCTATGGCGGCACCGCGCAGAACTTCTACGATCTGGATCTATAGATCACCGCGCGCCACGCCGAGATAGACGGTCTGTGTGCAGTCTTCTTCCAGCAACGGGTTGGGGAAGACCACCGCCTCGGCGCTGGCATCGGCAAAGACCGATTTCATTCTGGCAAGAAATCCGGCATCGGGCGGGTCGTTCGACCACAGCGCGAAAACACCGCCAGCGGTCAGGCTGGTCTGCAGGCGGGTCAGCCCGTCAGCGCTGTAGAAATCCGCATGGGACGGGTTGAGGTGAAAATCCGGACTGTGGTCGATATCCAGAAAGATGCCGTCGAAGCGCCGCCCCGGCATCTGCGGATCAAACCCGTCATCACCACGCGCCAGCGCAAAGAAATCCCCCTCGACAAAGCGGCATCGCCTGTCCTCAGGCAGCCGCCTTGCCAGGGGCAGGATGCCGGCCTCATGCCATTCGATCAGCGGGGCCAGATATTCGATGACGGTCAGCGAGGCCACAGCATCATACGCAAGCACCGTGTCGGCCGTATAGCCAAGCCCCAGCCCCCCGACCAGAATGTCAGGCCGGACCGCGCCACCAGCCAGCATCCGCTCGAGCGGCAGCCTCGCCAGTGCGATTTCCGAGGCGGTGAACATGTCCGACATCAGATGTTCATCATTCAGAATGACCTCGACCACATCGCGGTCCAGCTTCATAATCCGGCGGCGGCGCAGGATCAGCTCGCCAAGCGCGGTCTGGCGGTAGTCCAGCTCTTCGAACAGCGGCGGCATGGCTAGACGCCAAGCTTCGCGGTGAGCCCGCCATCAATCCGCAGATCGGTGCCGGTGATGAAGGCGGCGGCATCCGAACACAGGAAGGCAATCAGGCTGCCGGTCTCCGCGGTCGTGCCAACACGCCCGATCGGGTGGGATTTGCCAAATTCCTCGATCATGTCATCGATGGTTTTCCCACCAGTGGCAAGCTGGCCTGCCCCATATTCAAGCAACGGGGTGCGGATTGACCCGGGGCTGATCGAATTCACCCTGATCTGATCTGTGGCACAATCAACCGCCATCGCGCGGGTCATCGCATGAACCGCGCCCTTTGATGTGGCATAGGCCAGCACCTTGTTCTGGTTGTTGTGTCCCTGAACCGAAGCCACATGCACCACCGAGGCGCCACCAGCCACCTTCAGCAGTGGATACAGGCAATGCGCTGTCAGATAGCAGGACCGCAGATTCACCGCCAGACAATGATCCCATTCCGCCGGGCTGGTATCCTCGACAGTCCCGTAGGTCTGCTGACCTGCCGCATTGACCAGCGCATGAAGAACATCCGTCGCTGCGGCGATCTCGCCAGCCCAGCTTCTGACCGACCCCTCATCCGCCACATCGACCTGATGACAGCTGATATCGAGACCTTCATCCCTGGCCGTTTCTGCCGCCTTCGCGTTCAGCGCGGCATCGATGCCCCCAAGGAACACCCGCGCCCCGGCCCGCGCAAGATGAAGCGCGGCACCAAGACCGATACCGCTGCTGCCGGTTACCGCCGCAACCTTGCCGGCAAAGTCATATGTCATGCGGTGCAACCTTTCATGCCGGCGCGAGGGACGACACCGCGCGGGCAATTCCGCGAAGCTCGGCAAGCCCCTTCAGCCGACCGATGGCCGAATAGCCGGGGTTGGTCTGTTTGTCGATGTCGTCCAGAAGCAGATGTCCATGATCCGGGCGCATCGGGATGATGTGGTCTGCCCGCCCCTCGGCGCGACGGCGTGCCTCCTCATCCATCAGGAGCTTGATCAGCGCCACCATATCAACCCCGCCTTCCAGATGGTCATCCTCGAAAAAGGCACCGTCTGCCTGCAGGGTGACATTGCGCAGATGTGTGAAATGCACCCTCTCGGCAAAGGCGGCGGCGATGGCCAGCACATCATTGTCCGGGCGCGAGCCAAGCGATCCGGCACACAGCGTGATGCCATTCGCCAGTGACGGCACCGCGTCGAAGAGCGCCCCATAGTCAGCCTCGGTCGAGACCACGCGCGGCAGACCAAAGATCGAGAAGGGCGGGTCATCGGGATGAAGACAGACACGCGCACCGCATTCCTCGGCGGCAGGCGCGACTTTCTCCAGAAACCTGATCAGATTGGCCCGCAGATCTTGCAGGGTGAGACCGTCATATTCGGCGATGGCGGCCCTGATCCCCTCGCGCCCATGCGACAGTTCCGACCCCGGGAGACCGGCGATGATTGTGGATTCCAGCCTTTCGATGGCGGCGTCATCCATGCTGGCATGATGGGCCTTGGCCCGTTCGATGATCGCGTCGTCATAATCCGCCTCGGCGCCGGTGCGGCGCAGCACGAACAGATCATAGACTGCGAATTCCAGCGGGTCGAAGCGCAGGGCCAGTCCCCCACGATGCGTCGGGTAGCGAAGGTCGGTGCGGGTCCAGTCGACCACCGGCATGAAGTTGTAGCAGATGACCTCCATGCCCTGCGCCGCCAGATTGCGCATGGTTTCGATCCAGCCATCGATGTAATGCGCTGCCCGGTCATCGCCAAGCTTGATGGCGGGGTGCACCGGAATGCTCTCGACAACCGACCAGATCAGACCGCCATCCTCGATTTCGCGCTTGCGCGCGGTGATGTCGTCCGGCTGCCAGACCTCGCCCGGAGGCATGGCATGAAGGGCGGTCACGATCCCGTCCGCGCCGGCCTGCCGGATATGGGAACATGTCACCGGATCATCGGGCCCAAACCATCGCCACGTCTCAAGCATCTGAAATCTCCCCTTACCTGTCACCCGTTACCTGTACAGCAAGTCTGCGACACAGCTTCCGGCATATCAACTCTTGGCTCGATTTTCCGATGTGATTGCCGCACCATTATGTTCAGAACGTTTTGATGATCTGATGGAGGACACACCGATGGAACCAGTCTGCATCGCACCCGTCGGCGATATCTGCGGCGAGGCTGCAACATGGGACGCGGCGACAGGCCGACTCTACTGGACCGACATCAACAGGTTCCTGCTTCATATCCACGACCCGGCCACAGCCACCACAAGAACGCATATGTTCAACCAGCCGGTCGTCGCCCTGTCGCTGACAGATCGTGCCGGATGGCTGCTGGTGGCGCTGGGATCGGGATTGATCCTGTTCAATCCGGATACCGGGGCGCGCGAAGACATGGCGGCTGGTCTTGCGGGATGGCCTGAGCAGCGCCTCAATGACGGGCGAAGTGATCCACGCGGCACCTTCTGGGTTGGCTCGATGGCAAACAATGTCGCCGCCGATGGTGTGCCGCTTCCGGTGCGTGATGGTGAGGGGACGCTGTTCCGCTATGATCATGGCGGCGCGATGGAGGCGGTGGAAACCGGTATCGGCATTTCCAACACGCTGTGCTGGTCCCCGGACCGGCGGCATTTCTATTTCGGCGACACGCTGAAGAACGAGATCCGCGTCTATGACTACGACAGGGACAGCGGCAGGATTGCCGGCGGCACGCCTTTCTTTGCCGGATTCGATCGGGGGTTTCCCGACGGGTCAGCCATGGACAGCGCCGGCTATCTATGGAACTGCCGGTTTGGCGGCGGCTGTATCGTTCGTGTCGCGCCCGACGGAACAATCGACCGGGTGATCGACATGCCGGTCAGCAACATCACCACCTGCACGTTTGGTGGCGCTGAGCTGAGGACCCTCTATGTGACGAGCGCCGCATCCGACCAGGGTGAACGCCTTGCCGGCAGTCTGTTCGCGATCAGCGTTGATGTGCCGGGGATGGACGAGAATATCTTCCGCCTTGGCTAGGAAGCGGCAGCCCTGACCCTGGCGATGTCGGCCTCGACACCATCCGCCTCGGCGCCGGTCAGCAATCCCATGCGGATGTCGATGCGCCAGACACCGCCGCCGGCAAGCTCCACCCCGTGACCCTTTGCCTTTTCCGCAGTATATCCCTCCACCTCCGAGGTCGAGGGGAACGCAAAGCCGAGACCGTCCTGATCTGGCGTGCGGCAGATCCATCGCGTGCAGAGCGGGGCCTGTGACGGCCGGTAACCGATATAGTCCGCAGTGCCGTCGGGGTGCCGCTGCATGGCGTGGGCAAGACCGTCATCATCGGCCAGCATATCGATCGAGAACACCACCTCAGGATCGAAAGCCAGCGCCGGGTCGAGCCTGTGATGCGGCAGCGGGTCCTCGGCAAGCTTCGCGATAAAGTCCATATAGTCGGGCTTTGGCGAGATATGTGCCGGCACCGAGCGGCGCACCCGCACCGACCCGGCGTCATAGTTTGCCGTGTAATGCAGCTCACCATGATCGACCGGCCGGAAATTGGCATGCGCAAGATACATCAGGTCCATCGGGGTCTGTTTCAGGTTCTCCACCGACAGCGACACATCGATAAGTGCCGAGTCCGCCCCCAAGCCAATGCTTGCCGTGGCCAGATAGTTGGTGCTGAAGGCGACGGTGTAGCGATAGGTGCCGCCAACCGTCAGCCTCTCGCCAGCCTCGTCAAATTCCAGCCAGGCGGTCTGGAACGGCGCATTCGGAAGCTCACCATGAAGGGGGTGGCTGTCGGCCGGGCCCGGCGCGCCGACACCTGTCAGCCCGCAATGGATCATGAAAGCGCCGTAGGTTTCCAGATAGACCTGCGTATCGACAGGCTCATCGAACATCGACTTCATCGTCAGGTCACGGCCATCGAAAGCGGCCCGCCAGATCTGCTGTCCCTTGAAAGGAAGGACAATGATCTCGCCGCGGGCATTGCGGATGCGAAGCGCCTCGATGCCGCTGTCATACCTGAAGCCCGAGACAGTGAAGGCGCCCATCCGGGCAATCTGGCGTTCCCGGTCATCAAAGCTGGACCGGTAGAGGTCAATGCGGGCCGGCATGCGCTTCTCCCGTCATGCTAGCGAATGCGGGCACCGCTGGTCTCGTCGAAGATATACAGGTTCTCCGGCGGCAGCTTCACCCCGACAGCATCACCAAGCTTGCCGTCAAAATCCTTGTGCGCCTTGACGACAATCTGGTCATCGCCCCAGTTCACCGTGACCAGCGTATGATCCCCGATCAGCTCGGTGGTATAGATCTGGCCGCTGATGGTGCCCTTTTTCGGGTCGGTGACGCTGCAATCCTCGGGCCGGACGCCGGCAACGGCTTTCTCGACCCGGCCCTTGACCTTGGTCTTCACCTTCGCGCCATTGGTCAGGAAAGCGTCGCCTTCCAGCGCGCCATGAATGACATTCATCGCTGGCGAGCCGATGAACTGCGCGACAAACAGGTTGGCCGGGTTGTTATAGATTTCAGAGGGCGAGGCCAGCTGTTGCAGAACCCCCTTTTCCAGAATCGCGACGCGGTGCGCCAGTGTCATCGCCTCGATCTGGTCATGCGTGACATAGATGGTGGTGATGCCGAGCGTGGCCTGCATATATTTCAGCTCGGCCCGCATATGGCCACGAAGCTTGGCGTCCAGATTCGACAGCGGCTCGTCCATCAGAAAGACCGACGGGCGCCGGATGATGGCACGGGCCAGCGCCACACGCTGTCTCTGGCCACCCGACAGTTCACGCGGATAGCGCTCCAGCAGCGGTTCCAGCTGCACCTGCTTCGCGGCATCCAGAATGGCGCTCTCCATGACCGCCTTGTCCAGCTTCTTCACCTTCAGCGGAAAGCCGATATTTTCTGCCACCGTCTTGTGCGGATACAGCGCGTAGGACTGGAAGACCATCGAGATGTCCCGATATTTCGGCAGCACCTCGGTAACATCGCGGTCCCCGATATAGACACGGCCATCGGTTGGTGTCTCGAGCCCCGACAGGATGCGGAGCGCCGTCGTCTTGCCGGAGCCGGACGCGCCGAGAAGCACAAGGAACTCGCCCGGCTCAACCTCGAGATTGAATGCCTCCAGCACCTTCACGCTGCCGAAGCTTTTTTGTACCGCGTCAAATTTGACCGAGGCTCTATCACCGCCGTCCGTCATGCCCTACCCCTTCACCGCGCCAAGAAGAACGCCCTTCGAAATAAACCGCGTCAACAGCACCGACATGATGATCACCGGAATAATCATCACCACGGTGACAGCGCACATCTCCCACCACAACACACCCTTCTCGCCGGTATTCTTTGCCGCGACCATGATCGGCATGGTCTGCACCTTGACCGTCGACAGAAAGACCGCGAACAGATACTCGTTCCAGTTCAGCACGAGGATCAGCAGCGTGGTTGCCGCGAGCCCGGGCCGCGTCAGCGGCATCACGATTTCCCAGAAAATGCCGAAGCGGGTCGCCCCGTCGAGCTGTGCCGATTCCTCAAGCTCGATCGGCAGGTTGGCAAAGAAATCATGCATCAGCCAGACGACAATCGGCAGGTTCGCCACAGCATAGAGAACGATCAGCGCCAGATGCGTGTCCAGAAGACGCACCGCCTGGAACATCACATAAAGCGGGATCACAACCACGATCGGCGGCAGGATCCGCTGCGATATCATCCAGAACAGGATGTCGCCATTGCCAAGCGACATCTTGAAATGCCGGCCAAGCGCCCGCGCCAGAAAGAAGAACAGCGCCAGCCCCACCACCGATGACATCCACCACGGCACACCGGCATAGTTGGTCGTGACAATCACCCCGATGGTCAGCAACACGAAGATCATGATATTGCCGAATTTCGGCCGGTACTGGATCCGCGCCAGCGCGTAGGCGGCCATCGATCCGACAGCAACACAGAAGATTGTCGAGGTGATGCTGATCACCACCGAATTCGTGAATGCCAGATAGATCTTGCAGATCTGCGGTTCCATCGGCTGCAGCGATACAACCGGCGACAACAGGAAGACAACGGTGTTGTGCGCCAGAAGATAGAGCTGGCGAACGATGGCTGTCATGTCGCAATAGGGATCAGCGGTGAAGTTGATCCGCCAGGCATCGAGAGTCGGCATGAAATCCACAAAGGGAATGTAGCTGGGACCCTGATTGACCGCCGCCGCGTCCTTGAAGGAGGTGATGATCACCCAGTAGATCGGAAACAGCACGAAAAACGACCAGATGGCCAGAAAGGAATAGACCACCACCTTTGCCACCGGCGCCATCTTGCCGACAGCAGGCGGCTCGAACAGCTTTTCGAACAGGCTGCGGTGGTGAAGATCGAATTTCGAATTCGCGTTCTTCATGCCCGCGCCTTTCGTATCTGGCCAAGGACCACGTAATTGAAGAAGGATGCGCAGACCACAACCGTCAGGATCAGCAACAGATAGGCAATGGCGGCAGAGGACCCCATGTCATTCGCCCGCCAGACATAGACGGAATGCAGGGTCATCGATTCGGTCGAAGATCCCGGGCCACCGCCTGTCATGATATTCGGCAGATCCATGATCTTGAACGCCTCGATGGCGCGGATCAGCAGCACGGTCACGGCCACCGGCACAACCTGCGGCCAGGTCACCTCGCGGAAAATATGGAAACTGGAGGCGCCATCGACCTGCGCGGCCTCGACATGATCGCGCGGCACATTCTCGAGCGCCGCCAACATGCAGATGAAGATGAAGGGAATCCATTGCCAGGAGTCACAGATCATCATCACAAACCGCGCCGACCACGGACTGGCCGACCACACCCAGTCCTGAAGTCCAAGGAAGCCGAGAATGGGTTCGAACGGTCCCTTGGTGACATCGGCAATCATCCGCATCGCAAAGCCGACACCAAGCGGTGTCACCATCAGCGGTATGAAAAACAGGACCCGAAAGAAATTTCGTCCCCGGATCGGTTGCGAGCACAGAAAGGCCAATCCGGTGCCGATGACAAACTGCACGGCACAGCCGAACAGAACATAGAACAGCGTCGTGTATAACGTGCCGATGGCATTGCCGGAGAGCAACGAGGCGCAGAGAAGCCAGCCAAGGAAAATCGCCATGGCGGCGGAAATCGTGCGTCCCAGCATCCGCACCCATGTGGCTGTCTTCCAGGATCGCCAGAGCCACCAGAGGACGGCCGCGACAATCGCCACGAAAACAATGGTGCCGAAAATGCTGATCGGGTCGGTCCGTCCAAGAAAGTGAACTTCACCGCTGCCGAAGAACTGCTTTTCGAAATTGCGGAGTCCGACATAGCGAAACTTCAGCCCGTCGCCGGTAAACCGGACCCGGCTGACGGCAAAGATCATCGAATAGATGGTCGGGAAAATGGCAAAAATCAGTATCAGCGTTACCGCTGGCGCGATGAAAAAGGTACCAGCGTGACGGTCGACCCATTCACGCCAGCGGTCGCCGGCGGGTACGCCAGCCGGGGTTCCCCCCGGCTGGACCATGTTGGTTGTTGCGGACATCGGTCCGGAATCAGCTGCCAAGTGCGAGAGCTTGTGCCGCGACCTGCTCGTCACGACCAAAGTCCTCGGTCACCTCTTCCCAGCCCTCTTCGATGTTCTCAAGAGCTTCTTCTACCGAAATCTCACCAGCCAGATAGCGGGCCAGCTCGGTGTCGAGAACAACAGCCGTGTATTTCTGCGCACCCGGGATCTTCATGTCGGATGCCATGTTGAGGCTGTTCAGCGCGCCGTTGATGGCGCCGATATAGTTCTCGGCGAGGGCCTGCGGCATGCCAGCCTTCACGAACAGGTCGGGGCTTGCCAGCTGCGACAGGCGATACGGGTTGTAGCCCGTGGCACCGATGGTGACGTCAACAGAGGACTGTGCCGACTGGTTCATGTAGGACAGGAATGCGTAGGCTGCGTCCTTGGTCTTCTGGTCAGCACCCTTGTTCACGGCACCGGCCCAGCCACCAAAGGCGGCAAACGGCGCATAGTTGATGCCATCGACCGAATGCGGAGCATTGGCCTTGGTCACCGGAACGAGCTTGCCAGTGGCCCGGTCAAGGACTTCACGCGAACCAAGACCGGAGATTGCATAGAGCTTGCCCTTGATGGCGGCTGCATCATCGTCAAGCTGCAGCGGTCCCGGGTCACCCCACTCGACCAGCAGGCCACAACGGCCAGCCTTGAACAATGCGCGGGTATCGCCGATGTCGAGGTTCAGCTCTTCAGGCGGACCAAACTCGCCGGTTGCCTTGTAGAGTTCAAACGCCTTCTTCCAGCCTTCATTGTTCACGATCGGCTTCATATCGGCATTGTTGAAGTGGAAGCCCTGGCCAGTACCCTGGGTCTGCACGATCGGTGCGGCAAAGGTCTGGATCGCGAAGTAGGACTGCGCGTTACGCTTCTTGAAGATACAGGAACCGAAATCGCCATCGCCATCGCCATTCATGTCCTTGCCATGGATCTTCGAGGCGACATCAAGATAGTCTTCCCAGGTTTTCGGCGGCTGCAGGCCGGCACCGTCAAGAACGTCCTTGCGGTAATAGACCATCTGGAAGTCACCATCGACCATCAGAAGCTTGGTCTTGCCGCCGACCTTCTGGCCGAACTCGCGGAAGTATGGTGCAACGTCGTCAAGGTCGATCTTGCTGTCCTTGGCGATGTAGGGATCGAGATCCTCCAGCAACCCTGCTGCATCAAGCTCGACGCCCCAGCCAGCCGCGAAAACACCAACATCGATGGAGTTGGTACCGGTCGACCAGTCACTCTGGATTTTTGGGAAAATCTCGGCATATGGCACTTCGGTAACAACAATCTTTGCGCCTGTTGCTTCCTGGAATTCGACACCGCGCTCGACAAGGCGACCGGCGATCACATATCCGGGGCGGGTCAGGATGTTGACGGTCACACCATCATACTCACCTGCCATTGCAACAGGGGCTGCGCCGACAAGCGCCATGGCGCCGGCCGTCAAACCCAACAAACTCTTACGTAATGTCATGCGTAGTTTCCTCCTCAAGTTACGGGGTCGTTATTGTTTTTTTCATCTGATTTTCGACATCAGACGACCCTATGTGTCGCAAAACCGTAGTGCAAAAAAAACAGCTTGGGAATAGGCCAATCAGGCCCGGCACAAAAATTTCACAATCATGTCGCGTTTGTGTGCCACTATCCCAAATGCGTCTCGCCACCCAGGGTGAGCCGCCTGCGAGCAACAGGATGATGCTGGGATTACCGTGATGCAGGACAGAGTTGTAAATATCGGCATTCTCGGCTGCGGGCCGATTGCACAGGCAGGCCATTTCGAGAGCGTTACCAAGGCGCGCAACACGCGTCTCCATGCCATCTGCGATGTTGCCGGAGATCTGGTCGAGCGGTTCGCCGTGGCGCACGGCGCATCAGAAACCTATTCTGACTATGACGCGATGCTGGCCGATCCGCAGCTTGACGCTGTGATCATCGCCACAGCCGACGCCTTTCATGTTCCGGCAGCGCTGGCCGCGCTGGCGGCTGGCAAACATGTGCTGTGTGAAAAGCCGCTCGGGGTGGCTCTGGACGAGGCCGAAATGCTTGCGGATGCGGTCGCGGACAGCGGCCTGAAACTTCAGGTGGGTCATATGAAGCGATTCGACCCGGGACTTCAGAGCGCGAAGACTTTCATCGATCAGGACATGGGCAAGATGCTGGCCTTCAAGGGGTGGTATTGCGATTCCACCCACCGCTATCCGATGACGGACGCGGTGCAGCCGCTGATCATAAAGAGCTCGGCCAGCCGCCGGCCCGACAAGGATCCGAAGGCTGACTTGCAGCAATATTACATGCTGGCGCATGGCTGCCATCTGGTCGACACGGCACGCTTTCTGTGCGGTGAGATTGTCGAGGTGACGGCCCGCCATCTTCAGCGCTTCGGTGCCTATAGCTGGTTTGTCGATGTGGGGTTCGCCAATGGCGCGCTTGGTCATCTCGACCTGACGGTGGCCGTCCGCATGGACTGGCATGAAGGATTCCACCTCTATGGCGAGCATGGCAGCGTCGTCGCGAAGACCTTCAATCCCTGGTATTTCCGGTCCAGCGAAGTTGATATTTTTCGGGAATCGACCGGTGAGACCTCGCGCGTTCTTGGCGCTGACGGTCATTTCTACCGCCGCCAGCTGGAAAGTTTTGCCGACGCCATCCTTGATGACCGGCAGGTCAGCGGTGCCAATGTTGCCGACGGTGTTGCCTCGGTCCGGGCCATGCTGGCCATCGCGCAGTCGGCGGAGAGCGGCAGGACCGTGAGGCTTGCCGACGTCGCGGGCGCGATCTGATGCATATCGGGGTGTTCGCCAAGACCTTTGCCGGCACCGACCCGAACACCGTGCTGGCCGCCTGCCGGCAGGCCGGCTTCGACTGTGTCCAGTACAATATGGCCTGTTCGGGTCTCGGGGCACTGCCTGAAACAATCCCGCGGGACAGCGCGCAGCAACTCACCGCCGCCGCCCAGTCCTGCGGCATCGGCATTGCCGCTCTGTCGGCCACTTATAACATGACCGGCCCCGACCCGGCGCATCGACGCGCCGGGCGGACGGCGTTCGCCGCCATCGCCGCTTTCGCCGAGGCCATCGGATGCCCGATGCTGACCGTGTGCAGTGGCAGCCTCGATCCACAGGACAAATGGCGCCGTCACCCGGGCAATGATGATCCGGCAAGCTGGACCGACATGTGCCATGAGTTCGAGATCCTGTGCGCCATCGCCAAGACCCATGACATCCTGATCGGTGTCGAGCCGGAGCCGGCGAACATCGTGAGCTCGGCGGCGCGCGCCGCTGACTTGCTTGCCAGCTTCGCCGGCAGCCCGATCCGCATCATCCTTGACCCGGCCAACCTGATCGAGGAGGTCACGCCGGATCGGCATCAACACACCCTCGACGAGGCACTGGAACGCCTTGGCGCGATGATTGCGATGGCGCACGCCAAGGACCGGTTTGCCGATGGCACGGTGGCCCCGGCCGGCAAGGGCGTCGTGGACTGGCCGCATCTGCTTCGTGGCCTGGCCCTGTGCGGGTTCGACGGCCCGGTGATTGCCCATGGCATGACCGCGGCACAGGCTGGCGATGTCGCTGCCTTTCTGTCCGCGCAGATCGGAAAATCCCGGTGATGACCCATGACGACATGATCATCGACGGCCTGAAGCTGTCCGTCCGGCAGGCTGGGGCCGGCAGGCCATTCCTGTTCATTCACGGACTCTGCGGTGACGCCAGCCAGACGCAGGAGGTGTTTCCGGAGATTGCGGGCTGGCGTTGTGTCAGTCCGGATTGCCGCGGCCACGGACAGTCTGACTTCGGTGACAGCGGGAAGCTTTCGATTGCCCAGTTCACTGCCGATATGGTGGAGCTGGCAGGACGCCTTGACGGGCCGCACCCGGTGATCGGCGGCATTTCGATGGGCGCCGCCATCGCCCTTCGCGCCGCGGCGATGCATCCGCGGATGTTCAGCGGACTTGTCCTGGCACGCCCCGCCTGGGTGGACCAGCCGGCCCCGGACAATCTCGCACCGCACCGGTTGATTGCCGATGGCCTCGCCGCCCATGGTGCCACCGCAGCGCGCAGCATGTTTGCCGCCTCGGACATGGCCCAAGAGATCGAACGCCAGGCACCCGACAATCTGGCCTCGCTGCTCGGCTTCTTTGAACGCCGGCCGACAGACCAGACACAGGCGCTTCTGGCTGCGATCGCCGCGGATGGGCCCGGCATCACCCGCGACGGCATTGCCGCCATCGATCTGCCGGCGCTGGTGATCGGCACAAGGCGCGATCTGGCACACCCGCTAGAAATGGCACGGGCGCTGGCATCGCTGATCCCGACCGCAAGGCTTGCCGAAATCACCCCGAAATCAGACAATCGACAGCATTATGTGACCGAGTTTCGCGCCGCCATCGGCGCATTCCTGAGGGAGATGGAATGATGGATCAACAGGCTGACTTTCTGACCGGTCTTTCCACCGACCGGCTGCTGGCTGAGTTTTCCCTGTGGTCTGCAGATCTGGTGCGCATCGCCGATGATGTGGCGCGGGTGGACAGCCATGTGGACATCTACCACGCCGATGTGGCGGACGGACATTTCTCGCCAGCCATGCTGCTGTTTCCCGACCTGATCGCACAGCTTCGCCCGCTGACCGGCAAGCCTGTCCATGTTCACCTGATGGTGGCCGACGGCACGCTGCCCGACCAGATCGACCAGTTTGCCGAGGCCGGTGCCGACATCATCTCCCTTCATGCCGAGAATGCCGATCTTGACCGTCGCCTTGACCAGATCCGAAGCCACGGTGTCGCGGCCGGCCTTGTGCTGCAGCTTCACACGCCGGTGACAGCGGCAGCCCCGTGGCTTGACCGCCTGTCGATGCTGACGCTTCTTGGCACGAAAATGGGGATCAAGGGTGTCGGGCTTGACCCGCAGGCAGAACCCCGCATGGCCGAGGCCCGCCGCATGATCGATGCGGCCGGCAAAGAGCGTGGAGCCCGTATCCTTCTCGCCGCCGATGGTGGCATCCGAGACCACACTGTTCCGGGCCTTCGCCGTTCCGGCGCCGATACCATCGTCATGGGATCGCTTGCCTTCGGGGCGGAGGATCTGTCCGCACGCATGGGCTGGGTCCACGCCTTGCCGGGACCAGGCCGCCATGCGGCGCCGGTCTGACATGTCGGCCAGGCGGGCTATCGCGGTCGATCTTGGCGGCACACAGCTTCGCGTCGGCCTGTTTGCCGAAGACCATCTGCTCAGGCGCAGCGCGCTGCCCACTGATGTGGCCGGTGGCCCTGCCGGCATTCTTGCCCAGATCACGACACTGACCGAACAGCTCTGCGACTCCGACGGGATGAAGGATGTCATCGGCATCGGGATGTCCTGCGCCGGACCGATCGACACTGCCAGCGGTCAGGTGACCGGCATCCCGACATTGCCGGGCTGGGACGGGATGCCGCTGTCGCAGACGTTGGAAGATCGCACCGGCCTTCCGGCGCGGGTCGAGAATGACGGGATTGCCGCCGCCCTTGGCGAATGGCGACACGGTGCCGGCAGGGATGTCCGCAACATGGTCTATCTGACAGTCAGCACGGGAATCGGGGGTGGGGCCGTGATCGATGGCAGGCTGGTGCATGGCCATAAGGGCATCGCGGCCCATATCGGTCACATCCGCCTGATGCAGGATGGGCCGCGATGCAGTTGCGGTGCCAGCGGATGTTTCGAGGCGCTGGCCTCCGGCACCGCATTGCAGGCGCGCGCGGCAACCGCCGCGCAGGACGGCAGCTCGCCCTTTCTTGCCGCCGCCGCGCGTGATGGCGGGGTCGCGGCGCGGCACGTGTTCGACGGCGCCCGCGCCGGTGACGACCGGTGCCGGCATCTGCTTGCCGAAGAAGCCCTGTATCTTGGCCAGGGCATGACATCCGCGATCCATATGTTCAGCCCCGAACTGGTGATTGTGGGAGGCGGGTTGTCGAACGGTTTCGATCTTCTGTCGGATGGCATTCACAGGGTCATCCGCGAGGATGCGATGCCCCCCTTCCGGAATGTTCCGGTGGTTCGCGCCGGGCTTGGCGATGATTCCGGACTGTGGGGGGCGGCATCCATGGTGCTACAGCCGGAGGATGGCTGGCGAAACAGTGGCCCGCCATCCAGCTGATTTGAATTCAGCAGGGTTGTGTGTATCCTCATAGCTGCCTTTCGATTGTGTTGGGGAATGTTCGGGTCGCCAGCCGGCCCGCGATGGCAGGGAGGACGCGATGCAGGAATCACGGTTCGGACAGGAAGACGCGCGTGGCAACTGGTCACCGGACAAGCCGATCAGCTATGGCCCGGCCTTTGCCTGGCCACCGCAGCCAAAGGCGCTGTTCAAATGGGTTTTCGGCCTTCCCGGATTTCTGTTCCCGTGGAACGTACCCTACGCCATCGCCGCCATTGGCATCTGGCTCTACCTGACGCCATCACTGGTGCATTTCGAGACATTTTCCCTGTACTGGTTCGGCGTGATTCTGGCGCGCAACCTGATTCTGGCGGTGCTTGTCTATGGCACCTGGCACTTGTGGCTCTATGTCTGGCGAAAGCAGGACACAACGTTCAAATACAACCGCCGTTGGCCGGATGAAACATCAGAGCGGTTTACATTCAACAACCAGACCTATGACAATATGTTCTGGACGCTGGCAAGCGGCGTGCCGATCTGGACCTGTTACGAGGTGCTGCTTCTCTGGGCCTATGCCAACGGCTATGCGACGATGATCCACCCGACGGAAAACCCGATCGGCTTTTTCGCGCTGTTCTTCCTGGTGCCCTTCATCCATGAGGTTGGTTTCTACTTCGCACACCGCTTCCTTCACTGGCCACCGCTCTACCGGATCGCGCACCAGCTTCACCACCGGAACACCAATCCCGGGCCCTGGTCGGGGCTGTCGATGCATCCGGTCGAGCATGTGATCTATTTCGCCTCGATCCTGATCTTTTTCCTGGTGCCGGCGCATCCGATCCACATGATCAACCTGGCTTCGCGGCTCGGCGTTGCTCCGGCGCAAGGCCATACCGGGTTCGACCGGGTGGTGACCGGCGAGGACGCCTCAATGGACACCTCCTATTACGCGCATTATCTGCATCACAAATATTTCGAGGTGAACTACGCCGATGGCATGGTACCACTCGACAAATGGTTCGGCTCGTTTCATGACGGCACGCCGGAGGCCCATGAAGCGATGAAACACCGCCGGCGCAAGCGTGGCAGCTGGCCGGGGGCCACCGGCAGCAGGACATAGGGGAGCCTTGAGGATGGAACAACGGCAGGTTGGACGCACAGAACTGAGGATTGATACGCTTGGCCTTGGCGGCGCGCCACTTGGCGGCAATTTCGTCGAGCTGGGTTATCCTCAGGCTGCCGAACTGATCCAGGCGGCGAAGGATGCCGGCATCGGCTTTTTCGATACCGCGCCCTGGTACGGGTTCGGCAGATCGGAGCGGGTGATGGGAGACCTGCTGCGTCATACCGATTATGTGCTGTCGGACAAGGTGGGGCGACTGCTGCGGCCAGGTCCGGTGGCCGATCCGGCCACATTTGGCATGATCGAGCCGTTGCCCTTCCATGTTGTCTATGACTATGGCTATGACGCCATCATGCGGGCCTTCGAGGACAGTCTGCAACGCCTTGGCCTCGACCGGATCGACATCCTCCTTGCGCATGATATCGGCACCTTCACCCATGGCGAGGAGAATGCCCGCCATTTCCGCGACCTGACGGAAGGCGGCTACCGGGCGATGGATGAACTTCGCCGCGCCGGCCTGGTCAAGGCCATCGGCATCGGGGTGAATGAAAACGAGGTCTGCATGGATGCCCTTGGCATAGGTGACTGGGATGTGTTCCTTCTCGCCGGGCGCTATACGCTTCTTGAACAGACACCTCTACACGACCTGTTTCCGGCCTGCCGTGCCGCCGGTACCAGCATCATCTGCGGCGGCCCGTTCAATTCAGGCGTTCTGGTCGGTCGCGAGATGTGGAACTATGCCGCCGCGCCCGTCGAGGTGGTCGACAAGGTGCGCCGGATCGGTGCCATTGCCGATGAGCACGGCGTGCCACTGCCAGCCGCCGCGCTGCAATTCCCGCTTGCCAATGACATCATCACCTCGGTGATCCCGGGACCGCGCGATGCTGGAGAGCTGCGTCAGATCATCGACTGGTTCAATACGCCGATCGCCGGCGAGTTCTGGGCGGCGCTTCAGGCTGCCGGCCTGCTTGAGGATGGTGCCCCTGTGCCTGCTGGCGGGTAACGGACCCTCAGCTCACACCCCGAGATACCGTGATGTCAGCGCCGGGTCAGCGCGAAGGGCCGCGCTGTCGCCCTGCCAGACAACCGCGCCCTTTTCCAGAATGACGTGATGGTCGGCAAGCCGTGCCAGCGCCGCGATGTTCTTGTCGACAACAAGAATCGACTGGCCAGCCGCCTTCAGGGTTGCCAGAACCTGCCAGATCTGTTGACGGATGATCGGGGCCAGACCTTCGGTCGCCTCGTCAAGGATCAGCAGGCGCGGGTTGGTCATCAGGGCCCTGCCGATGGCCAGCATCTGCTGTTCCCCGCCTGACAGGTGGCTTCCGGCATGGCCAAGCCGCTCGCCGAGCCGCGGAAACAGGTCCAGCACCGCCGCCAGCGTCCAGCGGGTCGCGCCATCCACGCCGGGCCGGTGAAAGGTTGTCAGATTCTCGGCAACGCTGAGATTGGTGAAGATCTGTCGTCCTTCGGGGACCAGACCGATGCCGGCGCGGGCAAATTCGAACGGGTCACGGTCGGCCGCGGCATTGCCAAAGCGGGTGATTGACCCGCCACTCAGGGGCAGTTGCCCCATGATGGCGCGGATGGTGGTCGTCTTGCCCATGCCGTTGCGTCCCATCAGCGACACACAGGCCCCGGCCTCGATGGTGAAGCTGACACCGAAGAGCACCTGCGCCGGTCCGTAGCCGGCCTCGACCCGGTCAAGCCTCAACATCATCATCGCCTCCGAGATAGGCGGCCCGCACCGCGGCATCCCCGGAAATCGCATCCGGCGTACCGCTGGCGATCACCGCACCCTCGACCAGCACCGTCACCCTGTCGGCAAGCCGGAACACCGCGTCCATGTCATGCTCGATCAGCAGAATGGCAACCTCGCCGCGAAGCCGTTCGATGATCTCGATCATATGCCGTGTTTCCTCTGGCCCGGCCCCGGCCATCGGTTCGTCCAGAAGAAGCAGCGCCGGATCACCTGCCAGCGCCAGCGCGAACTCCAGAAGCCGCCTTTCACCATGCGCCAGATCGGCAACGCGGGTTTTGCCGCGCGCTTCGATTCCGACGCGCGCCAGAATGGCCATCGCCCCGTCACGCAACCCGCGGTCGGTGAAGGCCGGCCGCAGAAAACGGAACGCCTCGCCACGCCGCGCCGCCTCGGCAACCATGGCGTTCTCCAGAACGGTAAACTCCATCAGCACATTGCTGATCTGGAACGACCGGCCGATGCCGTTCCGCACCCGCTGCGGCACCGACAGATGATTCACGGTCGCACCATGAAGCCTGACAGTTCCGGAATCAGGGGCTTCGGAGCCATAGATCTGGCGGACAAGTGTCGTCTTGCCAGCCCCGTTCGGGCCAATCAGCGCGTGGATTTCGCCAGCCACAACATCAAGCGACACATCGCGTGTCGCCTGCAGCGCACCGTAGGATTTGTTGAGTCCCTCAAGGCTGAGCACCGGCGCGATCATCACCCGCCTCCTGCGATGCGCCGGATCAGGCCACCCAACCCGCCGCGCGCGAACAGCACCACAGCGATCAGCACCGGCCCGAAAATGATCATCCAGTTCTCGGCATAGGCCGGCGCGACGAGAAGCATCAGCTCTGGAAGCCATTCCTCGAGAAGGAGGAAGGCCACCGCACCCAGAAGCGGGCCTGCCAGCGTGCCGATTCCACCAAGAATGATGATGATCATCAGCTCTCCGGAGCGCGTCCAGTGCATGATGTCGGGCGACACATATTCCTGCCAGCTGGCGAACATCGTTCCGGCCAGCCCACAGATCATCGCCGAGATCACATAGCCGGTGATCTTGAAGCGCAAGGGCACCAGGCCCATTGCCTCGACCCGGCTTTCATTGCTGCGGATCGCCTCGAGGACGACCCCGAACCGCGAGCGCACAATCACCATCAGGAACAGGCTTGTAAGCAGCAGCGCCACCCAGATCAGGTAATAGAGCCGCAACGGCTCCCACAGATCGATCGGCATGAAGTCGGCGCGGTCGATGCTCATCCCGTCGTCACCGCCGAACTGCTCGAGGCTGACGAACAGGAAATACAGCATCTGCGCAAAGGCCAGCGTGATCATGATGAAATAGATGCCGGTGGTCCTGAGCGACAGGAACCCGATCACCAGCCCCAGCACCCCGCAGGCAAACAGGCTGATCAGAACGTGGATCCAGCCATTGTCGAGGCCGTAGAACTGGCTGATCCCGACAGCATAGGCACCGATGCCGACAAAGGCGGCATGCCCGAAGGACACCATCCCGCCATAGCCAAGCACAAGATTCAGACCCATGGCCGCCATGCCTAGGATCATGATCCGCATCGCCAGATCATTCCAGAACGGCAGGTCGGCGATGCCGGTATAGATCGGGAACAGCGCGAATCCGGCAAGGATCACCGCCAGAAGCCGGTTGCGCGCCAGCCCTTCACCGAGGATGCGAAGCAGCTCCATCGCGCTCATCCCTTCGGCGGGAACAGCCCGCTTGGCCGCACCACCAGAACCAGCGACATCAGGATATAGACCATCATCGAGGCCAGCGCCGGACCGGCACCGTCTGCCGCGGCCTGGCCCATGAAGCCACGCAGGATGACCGGCAGCAGCACCCGTCCCAGCGTATCGACCACCCCGATCAGGATGGCGGCGACAAAGGCCCCGCGCACCGACCCGATGCCGCCGATGATGATCACCACCAGCGACAGGATCAGCAACGGTTCCCCCATGCCGGGCTCGACGGCTGTCAGCGGGCCAAGCATCATGCCGGCGATGCCGGCAAAACAGGCACCGGCAGCAAAGACCAGCCGGCGAAGCATCCGGATATTGACCCCGAGCGCGGCGGTCATCGTCTCGTTATTGGCCCCGGCCCGCACCATCGCGCCAATCTTTGTCCGCGCCACAAGAAGGTGAATGCCAAGCGCGCAGGCAAGCCCGACCGCGATCACCAGAAGCCGGAACACCGGATAGGGTGTCTCGGGAAGGATGTTGACGAAACCTGACAGCGACGGCGGCAGGCTTGAAAACAGCGCCGCCGGGCCGAAACCGATCCGGATCAGTTCGTTGAAGAACAGGATCAGACCAAAGGTTGCCAGCACCTGGTCCATGTGGTTGCGCCGGTAGAGATGCCGGATCAGCAGATATTCAAGAAGATAGCCGCTGGCGAATGTCACCGGAATGGCCAGCAGGATGCCAAGATAGAAATTGCCGGTCAGCGCTGTAAGGCTGGCGGCGGCATAGGCACCAATCATCACCTGTGCGCCATGCGCCAGGAAGACGAAATCCATGATCCCCAGGATCAGCGTCAGCCCGGCGGCGATCAGGAACAGCGTCACGCCGAGCTGGAGCCCGTTGAAAATCTGCTCGAGCAGGAGGATGAAGGTCATCGCAGAATCCCGGCCGTGCCAGTGGGGCGGGCTACCGGCTCACTCCGGCAGCCCTGCCTCTCGATCAGAATTGACAGTCCTTGGCATAGGCGTCGGCATGGTTCTCGAAAACCGTGCCGGTGATCCTTGTCGTCGCCATGCTGTCCGCATCCAGAACCGCCTCACGAAGATAGACATTCTGGATCGGGAACTGGTTGCTGTTCATTGCCAGCGGACCGCGGGTGGTCGGAATGCCCCCCTCGGCAAGCACCGCGCGCATCGCCTCGGTATCGCTGCTGCCGGCCTTGGCAATCGCATGGTCGATGGCCATCATCGTGTCATAGGCCTGGGCGGCATAGAAGGAAGGGTAGCCGCCGAACTTCGCCTTGTAGTCGGCCACAAAACGCCTGTTGATCTCGTTGTCGAGATCAGGCGACCAGGTCTGTGTCGAGACCACACCAAGCGCGGTTTCCTTGAGCGCCGGAAGCGACAGATTGTCGACGGTGAAGACCGTGTAGAGCTTGCTGACCTGCTCCATGCCGGCCTGATGCCATTGCTTGACGAAATTGATCCCCATGCCGCCGGGCTGGAAGACGAAGGTCGCCTCTGGCCTCGACGCACGCAATGTCGATAGTTCGGCCTGGAAATCCGACTGGCCCAGCTTGGTATAGACCTCGGCGACAACCTCGCCCTTATAGTGGCGCTTGAAGCCGGACATCATGTCCTTGCCGGCCTGATAGTTCGGGGCCACCAGATAGACCGACTTCACGCCGGCATCCTGCATATACTTGCCCATCCCCTCGGGTGTCTGGTCGTTCTGCCAGGACATCGAGACAAAATTCTTGTGGCAGTCCTTGCCGGCAAGCGGCGACGGACCGGCGTTGGAGCCGATCAGCAAGGTGCCGGACCGGGTCACCGGCTTGTGGATCGCCATCAGCAGGTTCGACCAGATCACCCCGGCGATCACATCGACGCGGTCGCTCTTCACCAGACGGTTGGCAAGCTGTTTGGCAACATCCGGCTTGCGCTGGTCATCGGCGAAGATCACCTCGGCATCCATGCCGCCAAGCGTGCCCCCGGTATGCTCCATGGCCAGATTCACAGCGTTCTGCATCTGCTTGCCGATGATACCGCCGGAACCCGACAGGGTGGTCATATAGCCGACCTTGACCGTGTCAGCCTGGACTGCACCCGCCATCATCATCGCCGTCGCAGCGGCGGCCATCGAAAATGTTTTCATCTCTGTCTCCTGTTCGTCGCCGCGCCATGGGCCCTGGCCCAGATAGTCGCGCGCAGATAAGTAGCGTTACCCTGTGCATTTGGCTAGCATTCCCAGCAGCACAAGGGAAGGAGTCAAATCACGTGGAGATCTCGCAATGCAGGGTTCTTGTCACTGGCGGTGGCAGCGGGCTTGGCGCGGTGCTGGCGCGTGACTTTGCGGCAGCTGGTGCGCGCGTCCATATCTGTGGCCGTCGGGAAGCACCGCTTGCCGCGATCAGTGCAGACCATGATCGTATCTCATCCCATATCCTTGATGTGACCGACGAGGCCGCGACCGCGGCCCTGTTCGCCGCCATTGGCCCGCAGCAGATTGTGATTGCCAATGCCGGCATCGCCGAAAGCGCACCGCTCCATAAAACCGACAGCGACATGTGGCACCGGATCATCGCGGTCAATCTGACCGGCTGTTTCCTGACGCTTCGCGAAGGTCTTCGCGCGCTTCGAGAGGACCGGGCGGACTGGGGGCGACTGATCGCCATCTCCTCGATCATGGGGCTCGACGGCTACCGCTATGCCAGCGCCTACAGCGCATCAAAACATGGCGTCAACGGGATGGTCAGCGCCACTGCCGCGGAACTTGATGGCAGCGGCATAACCGCCAATGCGCTCTGCCCGGGCTATCTGGAAGGGGAGATGACCGACAGATCAGTCACGCGAATCACCGGCAAGACCGGCAAGTCGCGACAAGAGGCCGAAGCCATCCTCGCCGCGACAAGCCCGGCCGGCCGGCTGATCCGCCCGGAAGAGGTCAGCGCCGAAGCCCTTCGCCTTTGTGGCCCCGGCTCGGGCAGCATCAACGGCCAGGCGATCAGCATCAATGGAGAGGCGTGAGCCATGACACGACGCCCGAACATTGTTCTGATCATGGCCGACAACCAGCCTGCCGACATGCTGGGATGCTACGGCAATGATGATGTGCATACCCCGCAGCTGGATGCGCTGGCCACCGGCGGGACACGCTTTGACAGCGCCTTTTGCGTCAATGCCATGTGCTCACCCTGCCGGGCGTCTGTTCTGACCGGGCTGATGCCATCGGCGCATGGCGTCCATACCTGGCTTGATGACGGACGTGCCGACAGCTGGCCACAGGACTGGAATGCCATCGGTGAATTCCCGACCCTCCCCGGACAGCTGAGGAATGCCGGATATGACACCGCTCTGATCGGCAAATATCATCTTGGCCAGCCCTGGCAGGCACCGGCGGACTATGACCATTGGGTGACCTTCCCCCATGGCCACACGGTCAGTTTCCACGGCAACCTGATGATCGAGAATGACCACACAGAGGTGTTCGAGGGGCATTCGGTCGATTTTTTTGCCGACCGCACCGTCGATTACATCAGCCGCCGACAGGATCAGGACGCGCCCTTTTTCTGTTTCGTTCCTTTCAACGGGCCTTACGGTCACTGGCCGGCCATTCGCGGACGGGCCGGCACGCAGTTTGACCATCTGTATGACGAGACCAGATTCGCCTCGATCCCGCGCGAGGGGCTGAACCGGCGCGTCATTGACCGCTATACACGGCGCGTTGTCGAAGCCGGTGCCGCGCCGCATGAGCGATTTGCCGGCCCCCTTCTGCTGCCGAACGAGACCGAAAGTCTGCGCAACTACTTCGCGCAGACGACACTGATTGATGATGCGGTCGGCCGGATCATGGCACAGCTTGTGACAAGCGGCCTGGCCGAGGACACGATTGTCATCTACACCGCCGACCATGGGTTTTCACTTGGCCATCACGGCATCTGGGGGCATGGGCTGGCAGCCTGGCCATCCTCCATGCTGCGGCCAAGCTATCAGGTGCCACTGATCATCCGCGGCCCCGGTGTCGCCGCCGGCACAAACCGGGGGCTTGTCAGCCAGCTCGACATTCCCAACACGCTTCTCAGCGCCGCCGGCGTTGCGCCCGTCGACACACCACGCCAGGACAGCCGTGCCATCGATCTGTCAGACCCGGGCCAGCCACACCGTGATTTCCTGTGCCTCGAGCAGGAGGAAACACGGGCCATCCGCACGGCGGAGAATCTCTATGTCGAGCGGTTCACCTCTGCATCCGTCGAGCCACTTGCCAGCGAGTTCTATGACCTGTCTTCCGACCCGCAGGAACGGGTCAATCTTGGCGGCACGGATCAGCCCTCGCCCACCGAGTCCGGGCTTGCGGCAAGAATGCGGGATTATTTTGCAGACCACGCTGACCCGGCGCATGACCTGTGGGCTGGCGGTCGCGCCAAATCCAACGTCACAGATCCGGCATTCTGGCAGGCCGCCTGGGGGCAAAACTGGCGCTGCACGAATTGATGTTGAACGGTCAACCGGCGCTTGCTTTGGTGTCCATTATGGGTAACGGTGATAGCCAACAACAAATAAACTTGTGACGTGCGCTCGATCAATGCCACTGGCGCTTTGTTCGGTTTCAAAGGAGGAAACAAAGATGAAACATATGAAACTGCTTGCCGGGCTTGCCGTGGCGGCGGCCCTGTCAACCCCGGCGCTGGCACAGGTCAACCTGACAGCCGAGACAGCCAACGCCAACGGCGTTCCCGGTAACACCGTTCTTGCGCTTGGTGAATTTGCGAACGCCGCCGGCGTGGCCAACGTTCAGGTGGCTACCGGCCAGACTCTGACCAACTCGATCCAGAACGTGGCCGAGGGCAAGACCGATATTTCGGCAGCGCCCTTTATCCTGCCATTCCTGCTTTCGCGCGGTGTTGGTCCCTATGCCAAGCTCGGCAAGGACACTGGCGCGGAATACGCCGACCGCCTGTCGGTTCTCTACACCTACCGCCTTGGTGTCTTCACCCTGTCGGCTTACAACAGCTCCAGCGTCAAAGGCTGGGACAGCCTCGAAGGCAAGACCATCTATAACGGTCCGCCACGCGGTGCCGCGCTGACCAATGCCCGTGGCGTGGTCAAGCTTGCCACCGGCCTTGGCGATGGCGAAGGCTATACCGGTGTTCAGGTGAACTGGGACCAGGCTGTAAAGACCATGACCGACGGGTCTGCCGACGCCTTTGTCCTGCCATCGAGCTTCCCTGACGGTCGCCATACCGCTGCGGTCGCATCGGGCGGCATCACCATGTGGTCGATGCCAAAGGCCGCTTTCGAAAGCGACGCCACACAGAAATACATGAAGGCGCCGGGTTCGGGAAAGGTAGACATTCCCCTGTCCGAAGCCATCCAGCCTGAAGGCGTGAATGTGGTGTCCGAAGATGGCCGTTTCCGCGGCGTTGCCACTGTCGGTGGCGAGGTTGTCCGCAAGGATATGGACGAAGAGCTTGCCTATCAGCTGACCAAGGCTGTGCTCGACAATCTCGACGCCATCAAGTCAAAGACACCCTTCCTGCCGCAGGTCTCGCTTGGTGAGATTGCCGACACTGCCACAACCGGCATGTGTGGTGCGATGCCGCTGAAATACCACCCTGGTGCCATCCGCGCCTGGGAAGAGGCCGGCTACAGCGTTCCTGATTGCGCCAAGCCGTAACCGGCAGCGCACCCCAATATTCCCGGGTCGCCACAGGCTGGCGGCCCGGACATTTGTTTTAACCCGGGCATTTGTTTCAACCCGGGCATTTATGTTAGCCCGGACGTTTATTCGAGCGTTTGGATTCAGTCTTGTTTCGGGGGGAGCAGGGTACAATGGCGGACAAATCGGCCCCATCATCTGCTGAGAGCAACCTGACCGCCACCGGTCCTTTTCTGTACTGGCTTGCTGTCGGACTTGTGATGATCGGATTGATGAATTCGATCCCGGGCATTCCGGGCTTTGACCAGGCCGTTCGCGACATCAGCGGCCATGACTGGTTCAAGCTTCGCAAATTCACCCGCGAATGGTTCTTCCCCATGGTTCTGGCGCTGATGATGCTGATCGTCGCGCTGAAACATTCCATGTACCGGTCATGGCGTGACCGTTCGGCCCTGTGGCGGCGGTTCGGCCTTCTCATGGATGTGGCACTTGTCACCGCGGCCTTCGGCATTTCCCTGACCTATATCATCGAGATCGAGGCCATCTGCCTTGTTGACCAGTTCACCGGCGAGCGCGCCAGGCTGATCGAGCGGAGCCTTACAGATGCTGCCGAAACGGCCGCCCTTTACGGGCTTCCAGCCCCGACGACCGTCGAGGATCCGCAATGTGTGGGCACCACCGGTGGCTGGCTGGTTCTGATCATGGGCGTGTCGATCCTGATCTTTCTTGCCTACAACATAAAGGTCTGGGGTCTGCCGCTTGTCATTGTCGCGCTTCTCGTCGCGCTTTACACGATCAGCACGGTGTTTGTCTGGTATTTCCATGGCCCGGACGACATCAACAAATATCTGATGACCAAGCTTGCCGGCGAACCGCGTCTCCTGAGCGATGGCAGGCCGCGGGTTCACGACATTCTTGTGAACAACGCCAGCGGTGTTCTGGGACGGTTCATGGACATCATCATGAACACCATCTTCCCGTATCTGATCCTCGGCTCGCTGTTCGGCGCCTCTGCCGGAGGCCAGTCGCTGATCAAGCTTGCCTTCCGCTGGACGCGCAAGCTGGCCGGCGGCCCGGCGCATGCTGCCATCGTCTCTTCGGCGATGTTCGGCACGATTTCAGGCGGACCGATTGTGAATGTGCTGTCGACCGGCGTTCTGACAATCCCGATGATGGCGCGGCGCGGTTTTTCCAAGATCTTCGCCGGCGGGATGGAGTCGGCTGCCTCCTCCGGCGGGTCAATCATGCCACCTGTGATGGGGGTGGCGGCCTTTGTCCTGGCCTCGCTGACCGCGGTTCCCTACTCCAAGATCATCATCGCTGCCACCATTCCGGCGCTGTTCTATTTCTTCTGCCTGTTCCTGACAGCGGTGTTTCAGGCGCGCAAACAGAACATCACCGCGATCGGCGAGCTGACCGAGGAGATGCATCTCGGGCGGCAGGACATCCTCAATCTGATGATGATTTTCGGGCCGATCCTGTTGATCCTGGCGCTGCTGCTGACCTCGAAAGAAGATGTCGGCTGCGGCTTCATCAGCGGCATGATAGGTGTCGAGCGGGTTTTCACCGAGGCAGGGTGCCAGGTGGAAAAATTGCCCTGGCTGTTTGGCATCATCCAGAATTCGGCAGGTGACGCCGGCAGCGCCGGCTGGTGGGCCGTCATGCTGCTGATGGTGCTTCTGTTCCTCGATCCGGAAATGCGGGCCCGGCCACGAAAGCTTCTCGACGCCATATCGAACGCCGGCATCCTGATCTCCACCCTCTATCTGATGTTCCTCGCTGTTTCGATCATCGATTTCTGTCTGAAATTCACCGGCCTTCCGGTCTTCATATCGCTTGATGTCCTCACCTGGCTGAAGGCACTCAATCTTGGTGATGGTGGCTCGCTCATCTTCCAGTTCATCGCGCTGGCGCTGACCATGATGCTGGCCGTGGTGCTGGGCATGGGGATGCCTGCGGTGCCGGCCTATATCAATGTCGCGCTGCTGATGGGTCCGGTTCTGGCGGGTCTCGGCATCGCCGTCTTCACGGCCCATATGTTCATCTTCTATTTTGCCGTGGCATCGGCGATCACACCGCCGGTGGCGCTGGCGGCCTTTGCCGCCGCCAGTATCACCAAGGAAGATCCGATGATGACCGGCCTTGCGGCGGTGCGGATTGGCATCGTGATGTTCGTCATCCCGTTTGTCTTCGCCTTCTATCCGGACATTCTTCTGATCGAAGCTGCCTTCATCGACCCGACTGTGACCGGCACCAAGGCCTATCTTCCGGGCTATGACGGCACCGTCGACCTTGGCGCGCTGGGTGTTCTGATGTTGCGGATGTTGCTGGCGCTGGTGCTGCTGGCAAGCGCCCTGTCACGCTTCGACCGTGCCCCGCTCGCCTTCTGGGAGGTTGGGGCGCGGTTGGTGCTGGCGGCGCTGCTTCTGTCTGGTGACATCTTCGTCTATGGCGCTGCTGCCGCTGGCGGGGTCGGGCTTCTTGTCTGGCACAAGATCAGCACGAAACGCCTCATACAGCAGACCGCTGGCGGATAATGGCGGCAGGAGACAGCGCGTGCGTCAGTCTGCATTTTTCATCTCCGAGGCCTGTTTCTGGCACACCACGGGTGAAGCGGCGCTGACCGCGCCTGTTGGCGGATGGATTCAGCCCATGGCGGCTGGTGGCCATGCGGAAAGCCCGGAATCAAAACGCCGGATGCGCAACCTGATGGACCGGTCGGGATTGCTGGCACAGCTCACCCAGCGTGACGCCGACCCGGCAAGCCTCGACGAGATCCACCGCATTCATACCGAAGCCTATGTGACCGAATTCCGGGCGCTGAGCGATGCGCGTGGCGGCATGCTTGGCATCTCGGCCCCGTTCGGGCATGGCTCCTACGAGATTGCCTGCCAGTCTGCCGGTCTGGCGCGCGACGCGCTCCTGTCGGTACTTCGCGGCGAACATGACACCGCCTATGCGCTGACCCGCCCGCCCGGGCATCACTGCCTTGCCGACAGCGCCATGGGATTCTGTCTTCTGGCGAACATCCCGATCGCCATTGCCGCCGCCCGAGCCGCCGGGCTTGCTTCACGGTTCCTTGTCATTGACTGGGATGTCCATCACGGCAACGGCACGCAGTCGATCTTCTATACCGACCCCGATGTTCACACGCTGTCGATCCACCAGGCCAACATGTTTCCGGCGGGGTATGGCGGGCTTGCCGATCGCGGCGAGGGTGCCGGCACCGGGGCGAACACCAACCTGCCTTTGCCGGCAGGCTGCGGGCATGAGGCCTATCTTCACGCCATGCGGCGGATCGGGCTGCCGCTGATCCGCGATGTGCGGCCCGATGTGATCATCATTGCCAACGGGCTGGATGCCAACCATGTCGATCCACTGGCGCGGATGTCCTGCACCTCGGCCACCTTTGCCGAGATGACGGCCATGGTGATGCAGGCGGCGGACGAGGTCTGTGACGGGCGGGTGGTTGCGATGCATGAAGGCGGCTATTCCGAGGCCTATGTGCCGTTCTGCGGACATCGGGTTGTCGAGGGGCTTGCCGGCATCGAAACCGGTCTTTGCGACCCGTTCCTTGCGAAATTCATGGAACAGCAGCCGTCGCCGGACCACGCCGCCTGGCAATGCGCCGAGATCGACCGGATGGCTTCCGCCCTCGGCTTCTAGCCGCCCGTCACCACCTGATGCATGAGGCGGCCCGGCAGAAAGGTGAAGGCCCCGGTCAGGATCAGCGCCATCCAGAACAGCGCCATCATCGACGTTCGGTGCCGTCTGATATTGCCCTGCCGCGCCGCATGCACCGCATACCAGAGTGCCGCCAGAGTGAAGGCCGACAGCAGGTGGATGGGGCTGAACGGCCCGACAAGTTTCAGCTCATGAATGAAAAACCCGGAAAAGGCGACAAACGCCATCAACCCGACCCAGATCCGCCCGACACGGCGATGGATGGCCGTTCCCTTTGGCGCCCATAGCTGGGCCGCGCCAAGGATTGTCGCCGCCAGCGCCGCCAAGGCATGAAGCGGGATCGGTTGCTGTGCCGCGAAAAGCGAGGCAAGCGTCATCTTGCAGGGGCGTCAGTATGCGTCTTCATGGGGTCAATGATAGATGCCGCTTACCATTTGCGGCAAGGCTGCTATGGTCAGCGGGAAGCGGCAACAGGAGATCTTACAGATGACATCGAGCGACGCTGTCGCACAGCATTATTCGGGCCGCGGTCTTGTCGATCGCATCATGGCAGCGCTTGCCAAGGCCGGGCACGAACCGCAGGTCCTGACGCCGGACATCCTCGCCCCCCATGACGAATTCCATGTTGGCGGCATCGAGGCGACCCACCGGTTCAGCGGCAGACTGGAAATCACGCCGGACAGCCGGTTGCTTGATGTCGGCTGCGGTGCCGGCGGGCCGGCCCGCACAGTGGCCGCCACCATCGGCTGTCACGTCACCGGCATCGATCTGACCGCGGATTTCATCACTGCCGGCACGGAGCTGACTGATCGATGCCATCTTGCCGGGCGAGTCACCCTCCACCATGGCAGCGCCCTCGACATGCCGTTCGATGATGCCGCTTTCGACCGCGCGATGATGCTCCATGTTGGCATGAACATCGCCGACAAGGCCGGGTTGATGGCCGAGGTCGCGCGGGTGCTTGCGCCGGGTGGCCTGTTCGGCGTCTATGACATGATGCGGGTCAGCGATGGCGAGATCGGCTTTCCCATGCCCTGGGCACCGCATGAAGGCGTCAGCGCGGTGAAGCGACCGGAGGATTACATCAATGCCGCCGAGGCGGCCGGGCTGACGCTTGTCGCGCAACATGACGAGACCAACGCAGCAGAAGGTTTTTTCCAGCATATTCTTGCCACGAAACCACCGCTCGAGCCTGGCCAGACCCCTGACCCGTTCAGCAATCTGGCAGCGCATATCAGGCAAGGAATCCTCGCGCCAACAGAGCTGATCTTCCACAAGGCCGGCTGATGGGCGCGGCGGCAGGCAACTGGCGGATCGGCGTCATCGGCACCGGCGCGATGGGATCTGTCTATGCGGTGATGATGGCCGAGGCCGGCCATGACGTGGTGGCCATCGACAGCTGGCAGTCTCATGTCGACGCCATCAACACAACCGGACTGCGCCTGTCAGGTGTCAGTGGCGACCGAACTGTCGCCAGCATCACGGCCGCCACCAGCCTTGCCGGCACGGCGCCCTGTGATCTCTATATCATCGCCACGAAGGCGGCACATGTCGGGGTTGCGGCGCAAGCCATCTCGGGGGTGATGCGACCTGATTCGCTGATCCTGACGATCCAGAACGGGCTTGGTGCCGACGAACGGATCGCGCAGCACATGCCGACCGACAATGTGCTGCTCGGAGTTGCCGAGGGGTTCGGGGCATCGATGCAAGGCCCCGGCCACGCGCATCACAATGCGATGAAGCTGATCCGGCTTGGCGAGATGGGCGGCGGCATCAGCGAGAGGCTGACGGCCCTCGAGTCGCTGTGGCAGGGTGCCGGATTTGCCGCCCGCGCCTTTCCGGACATCACCCAGCTGATCTGGGAAAAATTCGTCTGCAATGTCACGCTGAGCGCGCCCTGCACCGCCTTTGGCTGCCACGTTGGCGGCCTTATGGCGAACCCGGAGGGGTGGCAGACAGCGCTGGCCTGCGCGCGCGAGGCCTATCAGTGCGGGCTGGCGGAAGGTGTGGCCTTCTCATTTGACGACGTCGCGCGCTATGTCACCGCGTTTGCGTCCCTCGTTCCCGATGCAAGCCCGTCAATGCGGCTTGACCATCTGGCCGGCCGTGCCTCGGAAATAGATGCGATCAACGGCATGGTGCCGGTGATTGGCGCACGTCATGGTATCGCAACCCCGGTGAACGAGACCCTGTCCGCCCTGGTGCGCGCCATCGAGGCCCGCTTCTAGGATCAGATCGAAAAGCGGGTGGCGCGGAACGGGTCCATGTCGATCGGGGGTGCCGCGCCGTCAATCATCGCGGTGATCGCCAGCGCCGATCCCGGGGCCATCGACAATCCAACATGCTGGTGTCCGAAATTGAACCACAGCCCGTCATGCCGGGGGGCCGGGCCGATCACCGGAAGCGAATCCACCATTGTCGGGCGACGCCCCATCCAGGGCGTATCCTCGATCTCGCCCTTCATCTCATGCCCGTCGCGGGCCAGCGCCACCGAGCGTCTGATCTGGCTGTAGTCCGGCGGGGCATCACGGTGGGCAATCTCGACGCCGCTGGTGATCCGCACCCCCTGCTGCATCGGCACAATGGCAAAGCCGCCATCGACATCATGCACCGCGCGGTTCAGCTGCGGCCCGTCGGCCGGCTCCAGATGCAGGTGATAGCCGCGCTCCCAGCCAAGCGGCAGGTCGTAGCCGACCCATCCGGCAATTTCCGCCGACCAGGCACCGGCCGCAATCACTACATCATCTGGCGACAGATCATCGGCCCCATCCAGCCCGACATGCCATCCTGACTCGCCTTGCGACAGACCGCTGACGCTGGCCTGCAGAACTGTGCCGCCACTTTCCACAAACATCGCGACATAGGCATCGGTCAGCGCTGCCGGATTGCTGACCCCGCATGTCTCGTCATAGAGAACAGCCTTCTTGTAGATCGGCTTCAGCCCGGGTTCGATCTGGCGAAGCTGCGATTCATCAAAGACCGAATAGACGACGCCATTTTCATCAGCCAGCGCCAGCTCGCCGGCATAGGCCTCGAAGCTTTCCGTGGTGCGGAAGGCCTTCATCCAGCCACCATAGCGAAGAAGATCGTCGACACCGGCCTCGGCAATCCACGCCTTGTGCTGGTCCAGCGAGAGTGTCTGCAGCGCACGCAACGCACGGCCTGCCGCCTGCCAGCGTGACGTTGTGCAATAGGACAGGAACTTCAGCATCCAGCCAAGCCGGCGTATCACAAACAGCGGCGAGAACCGCACCGAATTCGATCGGCCCATCAGCAGCTTCGGCAATGATGCCAGCAGCCCGGGATTGTTCAGAACACCAATCGAGGATTCCGACAGCACTCCGGCATTGCCATAGGATGTCTCACGGCCCGGCGTGGTGCGGTCAACCAGCGTGACGCTGTGGCCGGCGCGCTGCAATGCCAGCGCGTTGCACACCCCGACGATACCACCCCCGACAATGACGATCCGGCGCGACATGGAATCGCCCGTCACCCTATTGCCGTCGCCCGGCCGCACCGCTATCCCGATCAGACCCGCGCGACATTGCCGCCAGCCTCGGTCCAGGCCACAAATCCCCCCGGGATATGGGCGCATCCGGACACGCCGTCACCTTGCGCGATGGTCACCGCCATGGTCGAGCGTTCGCCAACGGCACAATAGAAGACAACCGTCTTGTCACCAGTCTGCTTCAGCATATCCAGATGCAGATCAAGGCGGCTGTAGGGGGCGTGGACAGACCCCGGAATGATGCCCGACTTCACACGCTCGGCATCTTCACGCAGATCCACCAGTATCATGTCGGCGGCGTTGTCCTTGATGATCGTCTCCGAGGTCACCGTCGCCACCTCGCGCTGTTTGTCGATATTCAGCCCCATCCGCATGTTTTCGGGTACCGCGACATCCATCATCTTCGGGTTCGGCAGCTTCAGCCCGGCCATCAGCTCGATATAGGCGGCGCGCGAATCAACCTGAAGACGCGGGTTGTTGGCGCGCTCCTCGCCAATGGTCGAGACCATGTCCCCCTTGTAGTCATGGGCCGGATAGACAAGCGTCTGCTCGGGCAGCTTCAGAAGGCCGTTGAACAGCGAGTCATATTGCTGGCCGGCATCGCCATTCTGGAAATCGGTGCGGCCGGTGCCGCGGATCAGCAGCGTATCTCCGGTGAACACCCGGTCATCCATGCGGAAACAGTAACTGTCATCGGTATGGCCAGGGGTGTGCATCGCCGTCAGGGCCATCCCCTCGATGGTGACGGCTTCACCGTCGGACACCCGCATCGAGACAACATCGACAGGCGACTGCTCACCCATCACCGTCACACAGTTGGTGCGGTCACGAAGCGCACCCATGGCGGTGATATGGTCGGCATGGACATGCGTGTCGACAACCTTCACCAGCTTCAGATCAAGCTCTTCCAGCAGCTTGACATAGCGGTCGGTCTTTTCGAACACCGGGTCGATCAGAAGCGCCTCGCCGCCGGCCCGGCTGGCAAGAAGATAAGTATAGGTCGACGAAACCGAATCGAACATCTGACGAAAAATCATGGAAATCCTTCCTCCCCTGACTTCAGAATGTGCAAAATTATTGCCGTGGGCGCAAGCCGTGTGGTGGGCCTAGACATACCCCATCGCCAGATTGGCAACCGCCAGAAGCCCACCCCCGCCGGCCGCATAGGAAAATCCGCTGGCCATGTTGTGTCCGAAGACGAGATGACGTGCCGGCACCTGGTACAATCCGGCGCAGGTCTGCACCGAGAGCGAGGCAATCGAGCTCATCGTGCCGGCCCCCCAGCCGATCAGATGCGCCTGCACAAGCAACGCCGGATGAACATCGGCACCACCACCGCTGAACGTGGCCAGAAGCGCGGTACTGGTGATCACCGGATGAATGCCGACAACCGACAGCAGCATCATCAGAACAGGCGTCGAGACCAGCGCCACCCATCCCGGGATCTGCCCGGCATGGAAACTGCCGACAAGAACGGCCAGACTGTCCTCCTGGGTGACAAAAAAGGCCACCAGCATCGCCGCGGTGATCACCACCAGATCATCCGCGGTGCTGTGCATCGCATCGCGCGTTTGCCGCAGGATGATCTGTGCCTTGTCACGATGCCTGACAAGCTGCACCACGACGAGAAGCGGCATCACCACGACAACTGCCGACAGGGCGGTCAGCCCGAAGGCAAGTGCCACCCCGAGGACCGTCAGCAGCACGATCAACAGGCGCGAAGCGACCGGGCGAAGGCATGACAGGGACAGGTAAAGCTGCCCCCAGGCAAAATCGCGATTGACGGCGAGAAGCGTGCCAGCTGTGAACAGCAACGCCGAGACAGTGCCTATCGCAATCGCCATCCACGCATAGGCCGGCGCAACAAAATTCTGGCCAATGGCAAACGCGATGAAGAATGGCGACCAGGCAGCGGATGACACCATGCCGCGGATGACCGCCTCTGCGGATGCGCGGCGCCGTGCGGCATCAGAATCGGGTGGCAGCGCCGCCGACAACAGAGCAAGCGCCCCGGTGTTGATGATGCCACCAAAGACATGCGCGGCAAGCTGCTGGCCACCGGAAAAGGCGTTGTCGGGAAGTCTGGCAAGGCGCTGCTGCGTCTCCTTGACCGTCGGCATGGTCATCGCCGTGGCCCGCACCAGCGCCATGGTGGGCAACAGCGCCGCGAAGATCAGCATCCGTTCGCCGCCGGCCAGCAAGGCGGCAGGCCCCGGCATCGAGTCCACGAGAATCCAGAAGACCACCGCCAGAACAGCGAGAATCACCAGGCTGTCCCAGCGCAAACGCGTGATGGTCAGGAGGATGAAAATCCCGAAGGCCAGCGCCCCAGTTGTGGCCACCGGTCCGGAGGGTTGCGCCAGAATGATCGCCAGCAGCGCGGTGATCCAGGCAATGGTGAGGCACAGCAGCCTGGTTCGGCGAAACGCACCGTTCAGGACGGCGGCAATGCCGAAGGATGGGGGGGCGGATGACATGAACGGTCCGGGGTACAGGGCTCTGACAAGAATGACCCGCCGAGTATGACAGGTTTGCCCCCGCCGCCAAGGGGACAGGCCTTTCAACCTTCATGGCAAACCGTCAGCTGTCGGTCCAGATGGCAAGCTCGTTGCCGGCCGGTTCGAGGAAATGGAACCGGCGTCCCCCCGGAAAGGCAAAGACAGCTTTGCTGATGCTGGCGCCATGCGCACAGACCAGCGCCAGGCTGGCGTCAAGGTCATCGCTGTAGAAGACAATCATCGCGCCCCCCTCGGCAGCGCGGCTTCTGAGATCGGCACGGTAAATCCCGCCCTCGAGCCCGGCACCGTGAAAGGCCACATAGTCCGGGCCATACCATTCAAGGCTCCAGCCAAAGACAGCCTCGAAGAAATCACAGCTTGCCTGAGGATCGGACGAGGCAAACTCGACATAGTCGATCTTGTGATGCTGCGGCTTCAGAATCTCATGCATGGCGCTGGCGTCCGTTCGCGCTGGTCAGGTGGCAGACATGCCAGCATGGCGGGGCCGGGCGCGGCGGCGCAAGTCACATTCAGGTCATCACCAATTCCGGAACAGGGATACCAACTTGGGCACAAAGGACGGAAGCAATAGACGGGCATAAAAGACGGACGCAAGAGATGGGCACAAAAGGCGGGCACAAAAAAAGAGGCGCTTTCGCGCCTCTTTTAGTGTGCTCCAACTGAAGGATGAGTTGGAGCTTTGTGTGGGTGCCATCACACAAAGAAGGCGATCTGCGGGACGCAATGTCCTCGTGATCTGTAAAAACCGTAACGGTTGCAGATTCGACAATAAAGCGCGGTCTTCTGAAAAGATTTTTCCATGCGACATAACAATACGCGACAATTGCGCACAGGCCCCGGACACCACAAGGTCGGGCCCTTGCCTGTCGGGCCCCTGCCTGTCGGGTGTGGGTCCGTTGGGCGTGGGTCCGTCAGGCGTGGATCTTGTTCCAGTAGGGGTCCATGCCATAGCGCGTCGACATGAAATCGACAAAGGCACGTGTGCGCTTTGGCAGGATGGTGGTCTTCGGATAGACGGCATAGACGTCATAATCCGCCCATTCATAGTCGGCCAGGATGGGCTTCAGGAGACCATTATTGATCGCATCGTAATGCAGGAAATTCGGCAGACATGTCACGCCAAGTCCGGAAATGGCAGCCTCACGCAGCACATCACCATTGCTTGCTGACAGTTTCGGCGTGACGCGGAGCACACCTGCCTTGCCGTCCGGCCCACGATAGCGCCAGTCATTCGGGGTCTTGTCATTGGAATAGACAAGCGCCGGCACATTCTCCAGATCCTCGGGCTTGGTGATTTCCGGCAGGCGCGACAGGAAATCGGGCGAGGCGCAGGGAATATTGCGAACGGTCGAGATCTTCTTGGCGATCAGGCTGGAATCCGAAAGCACGCCAATCCGGATCGCCAGATCATAGCCCTCTGCCACAAGATCAACCCGCTTGTCGGACAGATCCATATCGATCCTGACATCGGGATGAGCATGCATGAACTGCGCGATGGCCGATGACATGTGCGATACGCCAAAAGAAAGCGGCGTACTTATCCGAAGCACGCCGCCGAGCCCTCCCCCCGAATTGAGCACTTCCTGCTGCGCAGCCTCGAGCTCATCAAGAACGGCCTTACATCGCTCATAGAACCCCTGGCCAACCTCATTGAGGTACATGCGTCGGGTTGTGCGCTGGATGAGGGGGGCGCCAAGTCTGAGTTCCAGATCCTTCAGACGTCTGCTGACAGCAGACACGGCAATGCCAAGCCGTTCGGCAGCCTGAGTGAGGCTGCCCGTTTCGACCACCATTACAAAGGCGCGGATTTCCTCGATTTGGCTCATAATGTCGCACCATACATTATTATTATGAAAATTAGAATTATATTTTCCCTCTGAACCGCTTTTTACTTGGTTTCGCAATAATTACGTTGAATTGAGCCATGGGGGACCTCCCCCCTCCCATGGCTCTTCCGACCCCCTGTTGACGGCACGGAAAAAATAGGCGAAAGGCTGTCAACATGAGTGTTAACAACAAAACCATTCTTCGCATCGACGCGAGTATGCGCCGGCAGAAGTCGGTCAGTCGCATGCTTGCCGACGAAATGGTTGCCGCACTCGGGGCGCGCAAGCCCGGCACCAGCATCATAAATCGCGACCTTGCCGCCGGGATTGGCATTGTGAACGCCGCCTGGATCGAGGCTGAGCGCACATCCGAGGAAAACCGCACTCCGGACCAACGCGCCCTTCTGGCACAATCCGACGCCCTTGTTGCCGAACTCCATGCTGCCGATGACATCGTGATCGCGACGCCCATCTATAATTTCAGCGTCCCCGCCGCCCTGAAAGCCTGGATCGACCTGATCTGCCGCGACAAGATCACCTTTTCATACGAGAATGATGTGCCGCGCGGACTGCTGTCGAACAAGCAGGCCACCGTGATCATCACCTCAGGCGGCACCGTTTCCGGAAACGAGATCGACTACGCCACCGGCTATATCCGTCATATTCTTGAATTCATCGGCGTGCGCGACGTCACCATCATCGACGTCACCGGGCTGTCGAAGAACCGTCAGGGTGTCATTGCCGATGCCCGCACGGCGATCAACACCGCCAGCGCCAAGCGCCTGTCCGGCCAGCGCAACCTGTCAGTCGCCGAATAGGCACCACTTTTTCCCAGACATCAGACCCGCGAATCAGACCCGGGGATCAAACCCGGGGATCAGACCCGTAAATCAAATTTTACGGCAGCTCCGGGGCCGGCCATCACCGGCATCCCGCATCCATCCCTGGAGCACCGCTATCGAATGTTCGGAT
>NTKV01000010.1 GCA_002457745.1 SAR116 cluster bacterium MED-G06
CTCCCCAACCCATTCATACCCTGCGAATGCAAGCTATTGATACCGTCCACCCGGGCCACTCTCACCCGGGCCACTCTCACCCGGGCCACTCTCACCCGGGCCACTCTCACCCGGGCCATTCTCACCCGGGCCATTCTCACCCGGTCCACCATTGGCGGGATCGTCAAAGCCGTGATCATGCGCCTTATCATGTCCGCCATCATCCGGCGCGTCATCGCGCAGAACGCGGAGCGTGCGGCCCCATTCCTCGGCAGTGGCAAGGCGCTTGTCGATTTCCTTCAGCGTCATCGACAGGTCCGGCGAATCATCGCTCCGCCACACCCGCGCCGCCACCATGGCGACACCGACTACGCCGCGCACCCGCGCTTCACCAGCAAATCCGGTCAGATCATCTCCCGCCATCCGAAGCAGCATCCGCACGGCCTGAGCAAGCGAATCAAGCAGCTTCAGCCCCAGAAGAGGATCGCGCCGGGCTGCGGATTCAAGGTTGGCCATCTGCGCCCGGTATGGCGCGTAGACCTCGAACCTGTGCATCAGCGCTTCCATGATCTTGTCGCGGATTGGCACCTCACCGGCATCTTCGATATCGGCCAGGCTTTCCAGCACGGCCTGGCGATCAAGCCTGGCAAGCTGATGCAGGATCAGGGCTGAAAGACTGCCGGATACGGCGCGGGCTGCCGTCGGTGCCACACCTGCTGCGGCGGCAATGTCGTCAATATGAAGAGCGCGGGGAGACGCGTCTGCAAGCTGCAGCCAGGCAGCATCGGCAAGCTTGTCCATCATGGCTGTCGGTGTGTCAGCGGCGGTCATAACGCGCCCTCCCTTCGCAATCCTTGTTATGTCCTGCAGATGGGGTGGCGGGGGGCGCCGGTCAAGCCGGACCCATGGCCGGCCCTCTTCAGGACAACGCCCTCAGCCACCAAGTTCGACCGAGCGGTCGCGCGCGGCCTTGATGGCGCGCTGAAGAAGCGCACCCATGCCGTCATCGGCCATCAGCACGGCAAGCGCCGCGGCGGTGGTGCCACCCTTGCTGGTGACATTCACCCGCAACTGCGACGGCGGCTCGTCAGACTCGGCGATCAGGGCACCGGCGCCGGCCACGGTCGCCTCGGCAAGCTGCTTCGCCAGCGCCGCGGGAAGTCCGGCCTCGATGCCGGCTGCCGTCATCGTCTCGGCAAGAAGGAAAACATAGGCCGGACCGGAGCCTGACACAGCGGTTACCGCATCCATCAGCCCTTCGTCATCCAGCATCACCACATCGCCAATGGCCGCCAGAAGTTGCCCGGCAAGCGCCGTGACCTGCCGAGGTGCACCGCCACCATAGAGGGCCGTAACCCCCTTGCCGATGGCTGCCGGCGTATTCGGCATCGAGCGCAACACCAGCGCCGCCTCACCAAGCCTGGCGCGGAACCAGCCTGTCGACAGGCCAGCGGCAATCGACAGATAGGCGCTGTCGGCACCCGCAAGCGCACCAAGATCGGCAACCGCCTCCTCCATCATCTGCGGCTTCACCGCCAGCACGATCATCGTTGCGGCGCGGCCCTCGCCGGCTGCCTCTGCCACCGTTCTGTAAAGGCGGACATTGGTATGGCCGGCTGTCCATTCCAGATGGTCATGCACCGGCTCGACAATGGCGAATTCCGCGTCCAGGTTGCGATCGGCAAGCCAGCCATGAAGCATGGCGCTGCCCATCTTGCCGCAGCCAATCAGAGTGATCAGTGATTTCATTTGTCCCGCAGGCGTGCGCAAGGTGGCGCTACGCCTCCCCTTCTGTGATCATCATCACCGCAGCGGCAGCATCACCAGCATTCAACGCCCCGCTGACCACCTGATAGATCGCCGGATATACCTGCTCGCATTCGCCAAGCATGATGTCGACAACATCCTCGACCTGCTCCGGTGTTGCGCCGCCAGCCCCGCGAAGCGCCAGCGTGTGACGAAGCTCCAGCTCGCAGCTGGACATGTCCAGCGCCAGATGCCCGATATAGAGCTGCTGGTTGAGAAGCGCCGCAAGCATCGCCAGCTCACCAAGCTGGGCGCGGTCAGCCCGCACATCGATGCGGCAGACCACCAGCATGGTTTCCTCACCATCCTGCCAAGAAACGGCAAGCTGATAATCACTCCAGCGGCCGGGGATTTCTGCCAGAACAGCGTCCTGGTCCTGCTTCTGGACAAGCCAGTCCTGTCGCACCACGAAGCGCGTTACCAGATCGATAGGATGCGCGAGGGTCAGGTCGATGGAGGCTTGTGTCGGCGCCATGAATGAGATGTTCCCGGTGCTGGTGGCGTAGCGGCTCGCTACCCCCTCAAAATGCCGTATCCCTTCTGGCCTTTCAACACAATATTTAGTGGTTATGGCAGACCCCACCCACATCAACTTGTGGATAACTTTGTGAAATCACGCATAAACAAGGGCTTCACCGGCACTCTTCGCCGGCAAAGATAATTGGCTTTGATGACACCGTTGGGCACAGCCGGCGGGCGGCTGTTAACAAGAGGCGGGAATCAGGTTTTTGGCGTGGATTTCGGGCCGGGCTTGGCGGCAGTCTTCCTGGCGCCCTTTTTGGCAGGAGCCTTTTTTGCCGCTGCCTTTTTTGCCACTGCCTTTTTTGCTGCTGTCTTGTTTGGCGGCGATGACGCTGTAACGGCAAGCTGTGATTCCAGCGCTGCCAGACGTGCGGCCAGCGCCTCGTGGCGGGTGCGGAGCGCGTCGAATTCCTCGCGGGTCACAAGGCCGCGGGCGTTCAGGCTGCGCTCGGTGCGCTGCTTGACGATATTGTCGATCTCCTCACGAAGACCGCCGAGGGCGCTTGCCGCGCCGTTGGCCATCTGCGCCATGTCAGAGATAAAACTTGAACGGCCTCGCATGGGTTGGTCTCCGTAATTGTACTGTCGTCACCCTGTCTCCCTTATCTATGGTATCTTGCCAGAGTTTCCAATACCTAGCTCGTTTCCAATACCTAGCTCGTTTCCAATACCAAGCTGTTCAGGAATGCGATAGGCTGCCAAGTGGCATCGCCTTGGCAATCGACCACCAACACGGACGCAGCATGACCGGCCCCATCATCCTTCCCGAGTTCGATCCCTTCCTGATCAATTTCGGTGGTTTTGGCATTCGCTGGTACGCGCTTGCCTATATCGGTGGCCTGCTGGCGGGATACTGGATCCTGCGGCGCGAGGCCGCCCGCCCGGGCGCGCTGCTGACAGCTGCCGCCATCGACAGCCTTCTGAACCATGTTCTTCTCGGTGTCATTCTTGGTGGCCGGCTTGGCTATGTCCTGTTCTACAACCCGTCCTTTTTCCTCGCCAACCCGATCGAGATCATCAAGGTATGGCAGGGCGGCATGGCCTTTCATGGCGGGCTTCTGGGGGTCACCGTCGCGATGTGGCTGTTTGCGAGGAAGCAGTCTATCCACGTTCTTCATGTCAGCGACCGCGTGGCGATGGTCACCCCGATCGGGCTGGGTCTCGGGCGGGTTTCGAATTTCATCAATGGTGAACTTCAGGGCCGTGTGACCGACGTTCCCTGGGCAATGATCTTTGCAAATGGCGACGGTCTGCCGCGTCACCCGAGCCAGCTCTATGAAGCCGGGCTTGAGGGTCTGGGGCTTGGCCTGGTGATGCTGGTCGGGGCCCGTCGCGGCTGGCTGCGCCATCGCGGCCGGCTGACTGCGGTTCTTCTTCTGGGATATGGAGCGGCGCGATTTGCCGTCGAATATGTCCGCGAACCCGATGTGCAGCTTGGCCTTTTGCTGGGTCTCGGCACGATGGGCCAGCTGTTGTGTCTGCCGATGATCGCAGCCGGCCTCTATCTGATCTGGCGGCGGCCGGCATGAATGCCCCCTCCGCGCAAAGCCTTGAAGAGGCGCTGGTCAGCCGCATCAGAAGCGATGGCCCTATCGGGGTCGATGATTATATGGCGGCCTGCCTCGGCACCACGGGATCAGGGTATTATCAGTCACGCGATCCGTTTGGCAGCGCTGGCGATTTCATCACGGCACCGGAGGTATCCGGCCTGTTTGGCGAGATGTGCGGTCTGTATCTGGCGCATATGTTCGAGCTGTCATCAATGCCTTCCGATGCCACGGTGATCGAGCTTGGCCCCGGCCGCGGCACGCTGTTGCGCGACATGCGCCATGTCTGGGACCAGCTGATGCCGCCGCTTGCCAGCGCCCCGGTGCGCATGCTGGAAACCAGCCCGACCTTGCGCGATGAACAGGCAGACTGTCTTGCCGGGGTGGCAGACATTGCCTGGCATGATGACATATCCCCGCTTCTGGAAGATGCCGCCGGCCCTGTCTTCGGGATCGCCAATGAATTCTTCGACGCGCTGCCTGTGGCACAGCTTGTCTGGCAGTCCGGCAGCTGGCACCGGCGGCTTGTCGGGATCGAGGATGGCCGGCTTGGCTTCACCACAGCAGAGCCTTGCAAAGCGCATGATCCAGCCCTTCCTCCAGACCCGCATGACGGCATGGTGGCAGAACTTTGCCCGCTGGCTGAGACGGTGATGCAGCATCTTGCCAGCGCGGTGGCGCGGCACGGCGGGGCCGTGCTGGTCATCGATTATGGCCGCGACGGCAACCCGGGGGACAGTCTGCAGGCGGTGGCGGCGCATCAGCCGGTCGATATCTTCACCACCCCCGGAAATGCGGACCTGTCGCACTGGGTCGATTTCGCAGCGCTGTCCCGCGCCGCATCCGATGCCGGCGCGCGTCTTGTCGGGCCTGTGCCACAGGGTCGGTTCCTGATGCGAATCGGTCTTGCCGCCCGCGCCGAACAGGCCGCTGCGCATGCCGGGCCGGAAGAGCGCCGCGCCCTTCTTGCAGCGATCGACAGGCTGACCAGCCCGGCGCAGATGGGCGAGGTGTTCAAGGTGGCGCTGCTGGTGCCAGACGGAACCGGTCTGCCCCCGGGGTTCGAGACGGAGCCAGCATGACCGGATTCACCCACGCCGCCACCGCGGTGCCATATCTTCACCACGCCGCGACCAAAGCCCGCGCGCGGCACGGCTTTTTCGGCACCGCCGGCGGGGTCAGCAGCGGCGTCTATGCCAGCCTGAATTGCGGCTTCGGGTCGGATGACGACACCGCGTTGGTGGCTCAAAACCGGGATCTTGTTCGGGCCGAACTGGATCTGGCGCCGGGCCGGATGGCGGCGGTCTTTCAGGTTCATGGCCGCAAGGCCGTGATCGCCGATGAGATGTTCGACCGGGCCGGCGCACTGCCGGAACGCGATCAACTGCCGCGTGCCGACGGGCTGGTGACCACCACGCCGGGACTGGGCCTGACCATCCTGACGGCAGACTGCCTGCCGCTGCTGCTTGTCGATGACCGGGGGGCGGTGGCCGGGGCCTGTCACGCTGGCTGGCGCGGCGCTGCCGCCGGCATTGTCGAGGCGACGGTGGAACTGATGCGGGATCAGGGAGCCGGCCGGATCACCGCCATGGTTGGTCCGACAATCCAGCAGCCAAGCTATCAGGTTGGTGTGGAGATGCGTACCGAACTGCTGGACAGCGTAAGCCCCTCGATCCGGGATCTGGCAGACCGGTGTTTCCGCGCTGACGGCGACCAGCATTACCGGTTCGACCTTCCCGGACTGGTCTGTCATCAGCTTGCCGCCGCAAATGTGGAAGACATCCTGAATTGCGGCGTCGACACCTATCCGGCAGATCTGGCCACCGGGTCCGATTCTGTCACATATTTCTCGCACAGACGTGCCACCCATGCCGGCGACGCCGACAGCGGGAGACAAATTGCGGTGATCGCCCTTACCGGCTGAACACCCTGAATCATGTTAAAACAGGAACAGAAGAATATGCCGCATCTCTATATTTTCTTGGGGCTTCTCTTTCTGGGGCTGATGGCCAGCTGCTTCATGGGATGACCGGGGTCTGATGAAAAAAGTTACAAAACGGTTACGAGACGGCGGTTAACATCTTGCCCCCCCGATGGCTGGTTGCTATCAACATGGCTCGCGGATTTGGGCGTTATGCCTGCGACCACTGGGCCAATCATTGAGTCTCTTCACCAGATGAAAATTCTCTCCTGTAACAGCAATCGTCCCCTTGCCGAGGCGATCGCGGCCTATCTCGATGTTCCTCTGACAAAAGCCGATGTAAGACGCTTCGCCGACATGGAAGTGTTTGTCGAGATTGGCGAGAATGTACGCGGCGAAGATGTCTTTGTCGTCCAGTCGACCTGCTTCCCGGCCAACGACAATGTCATGGAGCTGCTGGTCGCGCTCGACGCGTTGCGCCGCGGCTCGGCACGGCGGATCACCGCCGTCCTTCCCTATTACGGGTACGCCCGCCAGGACCGCAAGTCCGGGCCGCGCACCCCGATCTCGGCCAAGCTGCTTGCCAACCTGATCACCTCGGCTGGTGCCGACCGGGTTCTGACGATTGATCTTCATGCCGGACAGATCCAGGGGTTCTTCGACATCCCGACCGACAATTTGTTTGCCGCACCTGTCTTCATCGAGGACATCCGCAGCCGCTATGAAGGCGCTGAACTGATGATCGTCTCGCCTGACGTCGGCGGTGTGGTGCGCGCCCGTTCGCTGGCCCGCCGCCTTGATGCCGATCTTGCCATCATCGACAAGCGCCGCCCGAAGGCCGGTGTATCGGAGGTGATGAACATCATCGGCGATGTCGAGAAGCGCCACTGCATCATGGTCGATGACATTGTCGATTCGGGCGGCACGTTGTGCAACGCCGCCGCTGCGCTGATCGACGCCGGTGCCACCAGCGTCGATGCCTATGTCACGCATGGTGTGCTGTCCGGCGGCGCCGTCAGCCGCGTCGCATCCTCGCCGCTGAATTCGCTTGTGACAACCGACTCGATCCCGGCGACCGAGGCGGTGCGCGTGGCCCGCAATGTGCGGCATCTGTCGGTCGCGCCGCTGCTTGGCGAGGCGATCCGGAGAATCAATGAGGAGCGGTCGGTCTCAACGCTGTTCTAGCGACCGGCCAGCGCCGCCCTCACCCCCGTTTTCCCTTGAGTTTTCGGTGTAGTGCGCCTATACCACGCGCTGCTGTGCACCCCTGGAGGCACAGCCATTTGCAAGCAAGGAGCTAAGCAATGTCTGACCATACAACCATCAGCGCTTCCGAGCGCGAACGGGTCGGTAAGGGGTCCGCCCGTGCGGCACGCCGCGCAGGCCTCGTCCCTGCCGTCATTTACGGCAACAAGAAAGATCCGGTGGGCATCACAATGGAAGCCCGCGAAATCACCAAGATCGTCCACCAGCCCGGTATCTTTGGCCGGCTTCTGGACATCGATGTGGCTGGCACCAAGTCAACTGTCCTGACACGCGACATCCAGTTCCATCCGGTGAATGATGCCATCATGCATATGGACTTCCTGCGTGTTTCGCAGTCGGCGACCGTCGCTGTCGCGGTGGCTGTCGAATTCATCAATGAGGACAAGTGCCCGGGCATCAAGGTCGGCGGCGTTCTGAACGTCGTTCGCTACGAGGTCGAACTGAGCTGTCCGGCCACCGCGATTCCCGAGAAGATCACCATCGACCTTGAAGGTGTGAAGATCGGTGACTCGATTCATATCAGCGCCATCCCGCTTCCCGAGGGCGTCACCCCGACCATCACCGACCGCGACTTCACCGTGGCCACTCTGGCATCGCCGGGCGGTGGCGTGAAGAACGAGGACGATGAGGCTGAGGAGGGCTCCGAAGAGGCCACCGAGGGCGAGGGGGAATAATCCTCTCTGTGACGAAATTGTGCCGGCCGGACGATATTGTCCGGCCGCACCGTCCGAACAACCGAGCGTGACATGCTGCTGTTCGCAGGTCTTGGCAATCCTGGGCAAGAATACGCCGCCAACCGGCATAATGCCGGGTTTATGGCGCTGGATATGCTTGCCGATCAGCACGGATTTTCAGGCTGGAAAGACAAGAATGGCGCGCAGCTCGCCGAAGGCCGGCTCGGCGGGGAAAAAATCCTCGCGGTCAAGCCGCAGACCTTCATGAACCGTTCCGGGTTGCCTGTTGCCGAAGCGGCACGATTCTACAAGATTCCGAATGACAACATCTTCGTCTTCTATGACGAGATCGATCTTGCCGCCGGCAAGTTGCGGGTGAAGTGTGGCGGCGGCCATGGCGGCCATAACGGCATTCGTGATCTCGACCGGCATCTGGGAACGGATTACTGGCGGGTGCGGATCGGGGTTGGCAGGCCCGAGCAGGTGATTCCCGGATCGCGCATCGATATCCGGAAATGGGTGCTGATGGATTTCACATCGGCAGAGCGTGACAGCTGGGTGCCGGCGCTGATGAAGGCGATGTCGGCGGAAGCACCGCTTCTCGTGGCGCATGACGAAGGCAGTTTCATGAGCCGCGTCGCCCATCTGGCCCCGGCCCCGAAACCACCAACAGACGACAAGAAAGCCCCCAAACCTTCGTCCGGGGGCAGTGATACCGGCGGACGTGATCCCGGCGGACGTGATCCCGGGGCAGCCCCGGACAGCAAGGAGACATAAGTGGGATTTAATTGTGGAATTGTGGGCCTTCCCAATGTCGGCAAATCGACCCTGTTCAACGCGCTGACCGAAACGGCGGCTGCCGAAGCGGCTAATTATCCGTTCTGCACCATCGAGCCCAACACCGGGCGCGTCGCGGTGCCCGACCCGCGCCTTGACACGCTTGCCGACCTCGCCAAATCCGCAACTGTCATTCCGACACAGCTGGAGTTTGTCGACATTGCCGGCCTCGTGCGCGGTGCCTCCAAAGGTGAGGGTCTCGGCAACCAGTTCCTTGGCAATATCCGCGAAGTGGATGCCATCGCGCATGTCCTGCGCTGTTTCGAGAATGAGGACATCACCCATGTCGACGGCTCGGTCGACCCGCTTCGTGACGCGGAGACGGTGGAAACCGAACTGATGCTGGCGGACATCGATTCGCTCGAGCGCCGGATGACGGCACTGGTGAAGAAAAGCCGTGGCGGTGACGCGGCGGCCAAGGCAGATCTGGCGCTGATGGAAAAGCTGCTGCCACAGCTCTCCGACGGGGTGCCGGCACGGCGCGCCACCGGCCTCACCGAGGCAGAATGGGCCCGCCTGCCACAGCTGCAGCTTCTGACATCAAAGCCTGTTCTGTATGTCTGCAATGTCGATGAGGCAGAAGCCTCGACCGGCAACGCCCATACCGCCGCTGTTGCCGCTCATGCCGAGGCCGAGGGATCGGCACATGTCACCGTGTCTGCGGCGATCGAATCCGAGATTGTCCAGCTTGAGGCCGCGGACAAGGCCGAATTTCTGGGCGAGCTGGGGTTGCAGGAGGCCGGGCTGGCGCGACTGATCCGGGCTGGATACGGGCTTCTCGATCTTCTGACCTTTTTCACCGCTGGCCCGAAGGAGGCCCGCGCCTGGACCGTTGCCGCCGGATCGAGCGCGCCTGAAGCTGCCGGCGTGATCCATACCGATTTCCAGCGTGGCTTTATTCGCGCCGAAACCATCTCCTTTGACGATTATGTCGCCTGCAGCGGCGAATCAGGCGCACGCGACGCCGGCAAGCTCCGCATTGAAGGGGCAGATTACCGGGTTGTTGACGGAGATGTTTTCCATTTCCGTTTCAATGTGTAATAACACCCTTACGTTAGGGGTGACAGAATGACGCATGTTATGAAGATTTCGGCCGAAGATGGCCATTCATTCGACGCTGCCGTTGCCGGCGACCCGGCCAGTGCGCGTGGCGGTGTGGTTGTGGTTCAGGAAATTTTCGGACTGAACGCCCATATCCGCAGCCTTCCGGCACGTTTCGCGGATGCGGGCTATTACGCCGTGGCACCAGCGCTGTTTGATCGCGCGGAACCAGGGGTCGAACTCGGGTATGACCCTGCCGGCAGGGAACGCGGAATGGCGCTGAAAAATGCCGTGGATGCGGATTCGCTGTTCGATGTCTCTGCCGCGATCACCAGCGCCGCTGTTGCCGGACCGGTGACCGTTGTCGGCTTCTGTTGGGGTGGATCGCTTGCCTGGCGCGCTGCCACCTGCCTGACCGGGCTTGCCGGAACCGTGTCCTATTACGGTGGCGAGTTGCCCTCAAAGGCCGGACTTGCCGCGCATTGTCCGGTGCTGGCCCATTTCGGCGAACAGGACAAGGGCATCCCGATGGACGGTGTGAACGCCTTCATCAAGGCGCAGGCGGACTCCGACCCGCCGGTGGTGGCCCATATCTATGACGCCGACCACGGCTTCAACTGCGATGCCCGGGGCCAGTTTGACGAGGCTGCCGCCAGCCTTGCCTGGCAACGGACGCTGGCCTTCCTCGACGACGTCTGCAGATAGGCGCCGCACCGCCCGGACAGGTTAATGTCGTATAGAGTCGGGTATGAGCACGTTACCTGACTCTCACCGGCTTCACCGCATTGGTATCGCCTATATGGCGGTCGCCGCGGTCACATTCCCGGTAAAGGACAGCTTTCTGAAGGCGCAGGACGCGGCTGTGCCGGCTCTTCTGGCCATCGCAATCTATTTCTTCGCGCAAATGGTCATTGGCATCGCCGGATTGAATGTCATGGGAAGCGCTGCCCGCAGGAACCCTTTCAAGGGCATGACATCGATGCACCTTCTGCGTTCGCTCACACTGACCTGCGCTCTTGGTACCTTCTTTTTCAGTCTGCGCTATGTTCCCCTTGCCACAGCCGTGACGCTTTACACACTGCAGGGCATTTTCTGCATAGGCTTTGGACGGCTGATTCTGAAAGAAAAAGTCCGACCACGACATCTGGGGCTTGTCGCCATCGCCTCTCTTGGTGTGATGCTTGTTGTGCGTCCGGAGAGCTCTGCTGCCAGCGTCGGTCTGAGCCTTCTGCCACTGTTCTCGGGCGCTTGTGGCGGACTATACATCATCCTCACGCGAAAGCTTGGCAAGATGGAGTCATCCTTCCAACTTGTCACGCAGGATGGCGCTGTTGCCAGCGGCGCCTGCATACTCCTTTTCCTGCTCAGCCTCACCTCGTCGGGGAGGGGTGCCGTGTCCGTTCCACCTGATCTGCTGCGCGTCTTCGGCCCGCCTGTAATCGCGGCGGTCATCGGCATGATATCGTCACTGGCAATGATCAAGGCCGCGCAGCTGGCACCTGCGGCCAAGCTGGCACCGGCCAGCTATCTCGAGATCGCCAGTGGCGCCTTGATTGGGATCTTTGTCTTCGGCGAATTTCTTGACTGGCTGACACTATCCGGAATTCTGATCATTGTAGGTGTCTGCCTGACAAACTCCCTTCTCAACGAGTTTGAACCGGCTGGCACGGCTGGCAGCTGATTCCATCAAACAAAAAACCCCCGGCCTCGACCGGGGGTTTCTATAGCGGGTGATGGCACCCCGGCCTTTGCAGCAGGCCGTCTAGTGGATCTCGGCCCAGACCCGGCGTTTCGCCAGATATGACATGATCAGGAAGATCGACAGGAAGAAGACAGCCGCCACGCCGATGCGCTTGCGGATTTCCATCTTCGGTTCTGCTGCCCACATCAGGAAGTGGGTCAGGTCGGATGCCAGTCCTTCCGGCGTGCTTGGTGCGCCGTCGGTATATTCGACATCATCACCATAGATCGGCTGCGGCATCGCAATCAGGTTGCCGGAATAGGCGCTGTTGTAATACATGCCGTCCGGAACCTCGACATCGGCAGGCGCCTCGTCATAGCCGAGAATCAGGCTGTAGAGGTAGTCGGCACCATTTGCGCGTGCCTTGGCAATCAGCGACAGATCAGGCGGAAGCGCACCGTTGTTGTTGGCGCGTGCCTCATTGTCATTGCGATAGGGGGTTGGCATCAGGTCGGCCGGACGCGCCGGACGCATGAACATCTCACCCTCGTCATCGGGACCGTCCATCACCTCGTATTCGGCGGCAATGGCCTTGATCTCGGCCTCGTTGTAGCCAAGGTCGGCAAGGTTGCGGAAGGCGATGTATTCCATACCGTGACAACCGGCACAGACTTCGCGATAGACCTGGAAGCCACGCTGCATGGCACCCTTGTCGAAATAACCGAACGGTCCTGCAAAGCTCCATTCACCAGCCTGCAGTTTCACCGACCCCGCACCAGCGGCAAGCACCGGTGTGGACAGACCGACTGCCGCCAAACAGGCGACAGCCGCAGCAATCAGGACTCTACGCATCAGGCGACTCCCTTCGCGGTCGCGAGGACAGGCTCGGAAATCGATTTCGGCAACGGTTTCGTCGTCTCGAAGATGCTCAGCATCGGCAGCAGCACGAGGAAGTGCAGGAAGTACCAGCCGGTCGCAATCCGGGACAGCAGGACATAGATGCCTTCTGCCGGCTTGCCACCAAGATAGCCAAGCGCGATGCAGTCGATGAACAGCAGCCAGAAGAAGATGCGGAACATCGGACGGAAGCGCGCCGAACGGACCGGCGAGCGATCCAGCCATGGCAGCACGAACAGAACGAAGATCGCGGCAAACATCAGCAGCACGCCACCAAGCTTGTCAGGCACCGCACGCAGGATCGCGTAGAAGGGCAGGAAGTACCATTCAGGGACGATATGCGCCGGGGTCTGCATCGGGTTCGCCGGGATGTAGTTGTCCGGGTGGCCCATCGCGTTCGGGAAGAAGAACACGGCAACCGCCAGAAGCAGCAGGAACATGGCGACACCGACCATATCCTTGATGGTGTAATAGGGGTGGAAGGAAATCGTGTCCTGCGGCCCCTTGGCATCAATGCCGATCGGGTTGTTCGAACCGAAGCGGTGCAGCGCGATGATGTGGAGCACCACCACACCGGCAATGACAAACGGCATCAGATAGTGCAGCGAGAAGAAGCGGTTCAGCGTCGGATTATCCACCGAGAACCCACCCCACAGGAAGGTCACGATGCTCTCGCCGACAAACGGAATGGCCGAGAACAGATTGGTGATCACTGTCGCGCCCCAGAAGCTCATCTGGCCCCAGGGAAGGACATAGCCCATGAAGGCTGTTGCCATCATCAGCAGGAAGATCACCACGCCAAGCATCCACAACAGCTCGCGTGGGGCCTTGTAGGACCCGTAATAAAGGCCGCGGAAAATGTGGATATAGACGACGATGAAGAAGAAGCTCGCCGTGTTCATGTGGATGTAGCGGATCAGCCAGCCATGGTTCACATCACGCATGATGCGCTCCACCGAGCTGAAAGCGTGATCGACATGAGCGGTGTAGTTCATCGCCAGCACGATGCCGGTCACGATCATGATCACCAGCGCCATACCGGCAAGAACCCCGAAATTCCAGAAGTAGTTCAGGTTCTTCGGAACCGGGTAATCATATTTTTCGTGGTCCAGCATCGAAAAGATGGGAAGACGGTGATCTACCCAGCGAACGACGGGATTTGAGAATTTTTCAGCAGCCATGGAACCAGTAGCCTCCAGCAGGAAAAACAGGTCAACCGATGCGGATTACGCTGTCGGAAAGGAATGAATAGGGCGGAACTTCAAGATTGGTCGGTGCCGGACCTTTGCGGATCCGGCCGGAGGTGTCGTAGTGCGAGCCATGGCACGGGCAGAACCAGCCATCATACTCACCCTTGACCTCACCGGTTTTCTGGCCAAGCGGAACACAACCAAGATGCGTACAGACGCCGACGACAACAAGAAGCTCGGGCTTCTGGACGCGAATCTCGTCTTCCTCCGGATGACGAAGCTCGGCACTGTCGATGGCATTCGCGCGGGCGATCTCGTCACCGGTGCGATGCCGGATGAACACCGGCTTGCCGCGCCAGGTCACGGTGATGGCCTGACCCTCGGCGATTTTTGACACATCGACCTCGGTGCTTGCCAGCGCCAGGGTATCTGCCGCCGGGTTCATCTGGTCGATCAGTGGCCAGGTGACGGCGGCAGCGCCAACCGCGCCCATGGCATAGGTCGCGACAACAATGAAGTCGCGCCGACCCGGGTCGCGAACATCGGTGTCCGATGCCCCGGGCTTCGAGTTCGTATTTGCCATTCTTCCCTCTTTAACTTGCAGCCCCACACATCCCCGCGCGCAACCCGCACGCGGGCTGTCACGGAAATCTCCCTCCAGGCTCCTGCCGGGTGGCAGCGGCATGACATGTAAGGCACCTCGTCAGCCGCCGACTTTCTACCACGAGCAGTTCCTGATTTGCAGTACATTTTGCCACGGATTCTGAAAAAATAACCGCGCCATCCGTCGCACCCTGTCGCGCCGGAAAACACCCTGCCAGCGACAGGCTGGGAAACGGAATATGCACCCCGGACTCACGGGCATGACCGCGCCTAGGGCCAGCGCACCTCTGGTGGCATGCTCATCAGGATCGCCTCGATGTTGCCGCCGGTCTTCAGCCCGAACAGGGTGCCACGGTCATACAGAAGGTTGAATTCGACATACCGCCCTCGCCGGACAAGCTGGTGATGCCGGTCTTCCGCGGTCCATCCGCGGTCCATCCGTTCGCGGACAATGCCGGCATAGCCGGCATGGAAAGCCTCGCCGACATCGCGGGTGAAGGCAAAGTCGGCGTCCCAGTCACCACTGTCGAGATTGTCATAGAAGATGCCACCAGCACCGCGCGGCTCCTGCCTGTGCGGGAGATAGAAATACTCGTCGCACCATTCCTTGTAGCGCGGATAATAGTCTGGATGATGCGAATCGCAGGCCGCCTTCAACGCCGCGTGAAAGCTGGTGCCAGCCGCCTCATCCGCAAAGATCGGTGTGAGGTCGCCACCACCACCAAACCAGGCCTTGCTGGTCACAATGAAACGCGTGTTCATATGCGCCGCCGGCACATGGGGGTTGCGCGGATGGGCAACAAGCGAAATGCCCGAGGCCCAGAACCGGCCATCACTGTCCGCCCCCGGGATCTTGCTGCGAAACTCCTCGGAAAACACCCCGTGAACCGTGGAGATATTGACCCCCACCTTTTCAAAGACACGGCCATGCATGACGCTCATCTCGCCGCCACCGCCCCCGTCACGCTGCCAGGCCTTGCGCTCGAACCGGCCGGCCTCCAGCCCGTCCTGCCGCGCTGGCGAAAGCTCACCCTCGATGGCCAGAAAGGTGGAACAGATCGAATCGCGAAGCGCGGCGAACCAGTCAGCCGCGCGCTGCTGTCGAGTCGCGAGTTCCTCTGATGCGTTGCTGTCCATGCGGGTGCCCTTCCTAGGCCGGCAGACTCAGCAGGCCGGCATGCTCAGATCTGGCCCTGATCCAGACCGACCAGACCGATCATTTCCATCAGCTCTTCACGCCCCGGCGCGAAATCCTGTGCCAGCCAGTGCCGTTCAAGTCCGCGTAACATCTCTCCCAGGGCCGGCCCCTTGTCAACGCCGTGCGACAATAAATCGGCACCTGTCAGCGGAAAGACAGGCGGTTGCCAGCGATGCAGTTCGGCAAGATGCGATGATGTCACCTGATGGCCGGCACGCGCCGCCGCCACCGCCAGAAGCGCAGCTGGTGACATTCCCTCCTTGCGGATGTGATAGCTGGCCTTCCGCCAGCCCTCGTCCGCAAGTGATCGGCATATCCCATCCGGATCGGCAAGGTCGAGCGCTTCAAGACAACGCCGTTCCTCGCGCGACAGGCGCATCCGGTCGGCAAGCTGGCGGGAAGATCCTGCCGGCATCACCACTGCGAGGCGCACAAGCCAGGCCGCCGGTGTATCGGCCCAGGAGAGCGTCGCCTGATCTGTCGCCAGCGCATCGCCGACAAGCTGGTCCAGCCGCGCCGGGTCGAGTGTCTGGCCAAGCACGCCAAGGTCCAGACCCGTGCTGTGCAAAACGGTGATGCCGAGGGCACCCTCCGGCATGCCAAACAGCTTCCGGCATTCGGCGGCAACGCGTTCCCCGGACAACACCGCGGCGGCGGATGAGGCGTCGGTGATGGCGGCCAGCGCCGCCATGTCGGGCCGGCCACCCCCGAAGCGCGGCAAAAACCTGCAGAACCGCAGCATGCGAAGCGCGTCTTCTGCAACCCGCTGCGCCGCGTCACCGGCAAAGCGCAACACGCCGCTTTGCAGATCGGCAAGACCGCCAAGCGGATCATCGATCTGCCCGTCAGCATCCAGATAGATGGCGTTGATGGTGAAGTCGCGCCGGTTGGCATCTGCCACCCAATCATCACTGAAACCGACACGCGCATGCCGGCCATCGGTTTCCAGATCAACCCGCGTCTGGGTGACTTCGATGGTCTCGCCGTCAGCAACGATGGTTACGGTTCCGTGTGACAGGCCGGTATCGATCACCCGCAACCCGGCATCGCGGCACACCGCTGCAAAGCTCTCGATCGGCGCTGCCACCGCCATGTCGATGTCGCCGATTTCAAATCCCGCCTGCCAGTCCCGAACGGCACCACCAACGATCCGTATGTCATGGCCTGCGTCTGCCGCCAGCGCAAATAGACGCTGTGCAAGAGGCGAGACCGGAAAATCCGTCAGCTTCGGGTCACTGGCCGGCATCGCCATCACTGCTGAAATCGCCAGAGGTGATTTTTCCATCTTTCAATGTGGCGGGTTTATAGTCGGACCCGGGGCCGGCGGCACCGCCTTCCAGCAACACAGCGCCAGCGAAGAACACCGCAAGGCCGACAAGTGCACCAATCACATGCGACATGTCGATGCCGGATGTCTTGTGCGGAATTTCACCGCGGGCCCGCGCCCGCCGTGCCTGAATCATCTTCACCAGACTCATCACCAGAATGGCCGCCATGATCGCAATGGCGATAATCAGATAGCGCCGCATCAGCCTGTCCCCCCTCGTCCGTTCGTCACATCTACAACCGGCGGTGGCACCGCCATCACCCGCTGCGCCAGATCCACAAGGATCGACGCCGACAGCCCCCAGATATCATGCCGCCCGCTTTCGATCACCCAGACCTCCCGCCGGCGGCCCTCACGCATATAGGACCGCCGATGGCGCCTTGTCGAATCGAGGAGCGGCGCCAGCGGCAGCACCAGAACCTCGGCCACCTCATCCGGCGCGGCGCGAAGCGTCACTGCCGGATCGATCAACCCGACAATCGGCTGCACAACAAAGCCGACCGGACTCATCACCGTGCCAAGCCCGCCAATCACCTCGACACTGCCGCGCGGCAAGGCCACCTCTTCATCCGCCTCGCGCAGCGCTGTTGCCACCAGATCATCATCACCTTCATCAACCTTTCCGCCCGGAAAGCTGATCTGTCCGGCATGATGGGCAAGATGATGCGCGCGTTCGGTCATGATCACATGCCAGCCGCAGTCACGCGGCAACAACCCGACAAGAACCGCCGATGGCCGTCCGGCTTCATCACGAAGGCGAACCGGTATCGGGTCAAGATGGTCGGCCATCACCGGCGGCTGCAATCCGGCCAATATCATGCGTCCCCCTCCAGCGTGAAAAAGGCACCGCTGCTCCACACGCCAAGCCGGCCATCTGGTCCGCTGACGCTGCGCGCGGCAAGCTCGTAGAACACCGGACGCGCAACCAGCGCTTCCAGACCACCGCGCACCAGCACATATGGGCGCTGATCCGCACCGCCACCTGCGGGCTGGCGCATCACCAGCGGATGATCCGGGCCAAGTGTGACCTCATCATCAACATTGGTGCGAAACCTTATGAGCTGGGCCTTGTCATCACCGGTGATCATCGTCCCGGTGATGACAAAGGGGGCATCCTCGACCTCGATCCGGCCGCGCTCGACCGGTGTGACCAGCCAGAAACTGCCATCTTCCTCACGGCGAAGCACAGTCGAGAACAGCCTGACCAGCGCGGGTCTGCCGATCAGCCCGCCTTCGTGATACCAGCTGCCATCGGCAGCGATCCGGATATCAAATTCCTGCGGCACAGGCTGCCGCAGCTTGCGAAAAGCCTGATTGCCATCGTCTGTGGCGGGGGCAGGCTGGTGGCTGCCAGATGTTTCTGAAGATCCTGTCATGACCCCATCCTAGCGCGAAGCATCGCCAATGTCTGAGGAAGAAATAATTTTGAAAATTGACGGCTTGTTAACCTTGGTCTGGCATCATCGAACTGGGCGGTTTCATACAGAGTGGCGACACGCCCACCCACACCCGTCATCAAAGGGGACCCCTCTTTCGGCAGGAGATCATGCGCGCACAGATTGCGATCACTCGCACTGGCGTCACGCAGGCCAGCAATGGAAAAACGGTTCCGGACGGCGGAGCTATGGTCCGGCGCACAAACGGCGAGTTTCTCATTTCTCTGCACCGCAAGGTCAGCGAGACGGCCCTGATCCAGCTCATGCGCACCCTTCGTGCGCTTGACGCCGATTTTAAGATGAATCTTGAGGCCGCAGGCCATCTGACACGGCACCTGACACGCCAGGACGTATGCCTTCGTCTGGCTTTGCGCGGGCTCAGCATCATCGAGCGTGCCAGCGAGCCGCTGTTCATGAGCAATCTTGAGCTGTTTGACGAGGCGCGCCCCCCACCGGCGCTTCGCTCGTCAAACATGATGCGTCTGGCCGGCCTCCAGCTTGCCGGAAAGGACGCCGCGACGGCTCTGCTGGAAGCCAGCACGGCGAACATCGCCAATCTTGTCTCTGTCGGCCAGAATCGGTCGATGCGCCTGTATTTTCTGGCCCTTCCCGAGGAGACGGACTGGCCACCTGAATTGCCAGCAACCGGAATGCCGCTTGATGAATCAATGGACACCCCGTTCGGGCGATGGCTGTCGGTGATCTACGAGGCCGCCTTTGCCATCCAGCAGCCGCTGTATCACCACGGATTTCTCCGGGTGGAAGGCGGCACACTCCGACCCTTCCAACGCTTTGTCTATCCGATCACCCCGCATCATGACCGCCCAAGCAACTATCGGGTGCTGACCACAGCCGAAATTTCCGACAGCCCCAATCTGATCATCATCTGATTGCAGCGCGGTCTCGGCTCACCTGTCTACGCGGATCAGTATTTATAAATTTTTTACCTATTTATCCAAAAAATTTCTAATTTCGATCAATAACATAGATTTATATTAACATTTTTATAACCCTGTTCCCTTAAACTGCACAGCGTGGCGACGGAACCCGGATCAGCGGGGGGCAGCGTCAGCGGACAATCGGCGGCCTGGTGGCCGCGCATACGACGTTATGCAGTGAGACAGGCTCTTGACCAGCACCCGCATCAAATCCGGCATCAAATCCGGCATCAAATATGGCGGTGCATCTGGCACGGCATACCGGCCCGAAGGCCATCTGCCTGAAAGCCAGCATTTTGGTGGCATGCGGTCGACCGGCGATTTGGCAGATGGCAGACAGCCAACTGGACATCACACGCCCCATGACCGGGTCATACCATTATCACCGGCATGGCATGGAGGAGAGTGACTGACATGGCGCGGCTACCAGACATTGAAAGTGAACAGTCAAAATTGACCACGGTCCTGAGGGCGATGAGCAATGCCAAACGCCTTCGCATTCTGAACGAACTTGCCGACGGGCGTGAACGATCGGTTTCCGAGCTTGAAGGCGTCATCGCCTCGCTCAGCCAGTCCGCCCTCTCGCAACATCTTGCCAGGCTCAGACGCGCCAACATTGTCCGCACACGCCGCGAATCCCAGACCATTTTTTACTCGATTGATGATGCCGACGTTCTTCGCATCATCCGACTCCTTGGCCATATCTACAATGACGACCCGGTCATGCAGCGCACCAAACATTAGGCGCGGTCAACACGGGCCGACCCGTCGGCGAGAAACTGCCGCCAGGACGGACAGATTTGATGATCTGCTTCGTCCACGAGATATTCCCCGTCGCATGTTTGGGGGTGGCCTTATTGGCATTGGCATAGTATTCACGCTTCAGTATTCGTGACGCGACGCGCGTCGTCCTTGGCTTGTGATCATGTACATCTATCTCCCCATCGCCGAAGTTTCGATGCATATCGGAATCATCATTGGCCTTGGAGGTGGTGTCGGTTTCCTGTCCGGCCTGTTTGGCGTCGGGGGCGGGTTCCTTATGACACCGCTACTGATCTTCTTTGGCATCCCGCCAGCGGTGGCCGTTTCAACCGAGGCGAACCAGATCGTCGCTTCATCGGTGTCCGGTGTGCTGGCGCATATGCGGCGCGGAAATGTCGACTTCAAGATGGGCGGGATTCTGATGGCCGGCGGTGTGATCGGCTCATCGCTCGGCGTGGCGCTGTTCTCCTTCCTGCGCGAGATTGGCCAGATCGACCTGGTCATCCAGCTGTCCTATGTCGTGTTCCTCGGGATTATCGGCGCGCTGATGCTGACCGAAAGCGTCCGCACCATTCTCCGGTCCCGCAAGCCCGGTGCGGTGCGCGGCAAGCTTCACCAGCATAACTGGCTTCACGGCCTGCCGCTGAAGATGCGGTTCCGCCGCTCGAAGCTCTATATCAGCGCCATCATGCCGCTTCTGCTTGGGGCTTTCGTCGGCATTCTGGCCGCCATCATGGGTGTCGGCGGCGGTTTCATCATGGTTCCGGCGATGATCTATCTGCTTGGCATGCCGACATCGGTGGTTGTCGGCACATCGCTGTTCCAGATCATTTTCGTCACCGCCAACGTCACGCTGCTGCAGTCGATCCAGACCCAGACCGTTGATTTCGTTCTTGCCGGACTGTTGCTCTTTGGTGCCGTCATCGGCGCCCAGTTCGGCAGCCGCGCCGGCGCGCTGCTTCGTGGTGAACAGCTGCGCGGCCTGCTGGCACTGATGGTGCTCGCCGTCTGTATCAAGATCGGGTACGACCTTGTGGTTCGCCCCGAAGATCTGCTGTCGGTGGAGCTTCTGCGATGACCCGGGCCAGCGCATCTCCGCGCGACATCAGCCTGCTTGTGGCGGGTCTAGTGGCGGGTCTTGCGGCCCTGGTGCTGGCGATGCCGGCGGCACAGGCAGCGCCGTCCCGCCTGGTTGCCGACCTGTCTGACAGCCATGTCGATATCACCAGCAGCTATCACGGAACCGATCTGATTCTGTTCGGCGCCTATGAAGGCGTTGCGGGCGATGACCTGATCCTGATCGTCGAAGGGCCGGCAAGCGATATCGCGCAACGCCGCAAGGAAAAGAAAGCCGGAATCTGGGTCAATGTCGAAACCCTGATCTGGCAGCAGGCACCAAGCTTCTACCATATGTTCGCGACGGACGATCTCGCTGTGATCGCCGATGAAGCGGCGCTTCGCGCGGCTGATGTCGGGCCTCTTGCCAGCGGGCTGATGCTGATGACTGGCGAAGCCGGCGGGGGCAATGGCCATGGCGGCGGCGGGCTGACAGCAGCCGGGGCCACGCAAGCGGGAAGCACAGCACAGGAATCCGGCCTGTCTCGCAACATGGTCAATAACGGATTATGGCAACTCCAGCCGGAACAAATCTCGACACAGCAGGATATGCTGTTCCGGGCAAAGCTGTCCCTTCCAAGCAATGTGCCGACAGGTGACTATCTTGTGCGGGTACTGCATTTTCGCGGTGGCGTTGCAATCAGCGAGAAAACCACCGATATGAACATCAAGAAAGCCGGGCTCAGCGCGCTGATTTATCGCTTTGCGCATGACTATTCGGTGTTTTACGGCTTGTTTGCGATTGCGTTTGCTGTCGCATCGGGTTGGCTGGCCGCTGTGGCCTTCAGGCGCGGTTGACGGTAACTGGGAGCATAACGTGGCCAAGAAAGACCCATTATTTCTGGTTGTAGTGGATGATTCCGAGGAAATGCATCACGCGCTTCGCTTTGCCTGTGGTCGCGCGACGGCTGTTGGCGGCAAGGTTGCCCTGATGTATTGCATCGCGCCGACCGATTTCGAATACTGGGCCGGTGTTGGCGAACTGATGCGTGCCGAGGCCCGTGAGGAGGCAGAGGCCAACATGGCCATCCACGCCACCTATGCGCAGGAACTGACCGGTGACATGCCTATCCTGTATGTACGTGAGGGCGAAGCGCGGGACGAGCTTCTGGCGCTGATCGACGAAGAAGAGCAGATCAGCCTTCTTGTTCTCGGGGCAGACACCAATTCCGAAACCGCAGGACCGCTGATCAACTTTCTGATGTCGAAGGGCGCCGCCAGGTGCCGGGTACCGATCACCGTTGTTCCCGGCAACCTCACCGATGACCAGATCGACGCGCTGTTCTAGGACTCCCCTCTTCCCGTTATTTTTTTCAAGTACGAGCCTTCTTCATGCGACATTTCCTTCTGACCTTACTTGGAGCCAGTTTCCTGACCATGAGCACAACAGCACAATCCGATAGCGGATCCACTCTTCTTCTCGACACCACGCAGGGCCAGGTCGAGATCAAACTCCTCGCCGATCTTGCGCCAAATCATGTGGCGCGGATCACCGAACTTGCGAATAGCGGCTTTTACGACGGCGTGATCTTTCACCGGGTGATCCCCGGTTTTATGGCGCAGACCGGCGATCCGGATGGCACCGGCATGGGCGGCTCGGGCCAGAAGCTCGATGCCGAATTCACCGATTACCAGTACCGTGTCGGCACCGTTGGCATGGCGCGGTCGATGAACCCGAATTCGGGCGACAGCCAGTTCTTCATCTGTTTTGACGGATGCGGCCACCTGACCGGCCAGTACACTGTCTGGGGACAGGTCGAGCGTGGTATGGACAATGTCTACAACATCGCCGCCGGCGAGCCGCCGGCCTCGCCAGACCAGATCGTCTCAGCGAAGGTGATCGACTGATCCTGCGTCCCGGGCCTTCGGGCGGGTGGTGAAATACAGCACCAGCCCGGCCCAGATCAGCGCGAACACAACCCATTCACGTGCCGGCAACGGCACATTGAAATGGAACAGACCAATCAGCATCTGCGTCGTCGGATTGATGTAGAACAGCAGGCTGGCGACAATGATCGGCAGCGCACGGTTCCCGGCGTGATACAGGATCAACGGCACCACCGTGATCACGCCGGCGAAAATCGCCAGCATCACGCCAGCAGCGTCCCTTCCGAAAAAGATCACCTTGCCACCGGCGATCATCCAGAGCAGGTAGCCGATGGCCGCCGGCACCAGAATCATCGTCTCGATGAACATTCCCATGATGGCATCGACGCCAAGCCGCTTCCGGATGACGCCATACAGGCCGAAGGTGATGGCAAGCGTCGCCGCGATCCAGGGAAGACCGCCAACAGCAACGGCCTTCAGCGTTACACCGGACGCCACGATGGCCACCGCAATCCATCCCCACAGGTCGAGACGTTCACGAAGCATCACAACGCCCAGCACAACAGTGACCAACGGATAGATGAAGTAGCCGAGAACCGCGTCGAACACCTGGCGCGTCTGAACCGCATAGACAAACACCATCCAGTTGATTGTCAGCATCGCGCAGGACGCGAGCAAACCGCGCCGCAACTGCGGGTCGGCCAGCACCGCCCTCACCCTGGCAACGCCGCCTGTCATTTGCGGCATCAACAGAACCAGCCCGAGAAGAATCAATCCTGACCAGAGTGCGCGGTGCGCAACGATTTCGGCAGTATCAACGTCACCAAGAACGCCGATATAGACCGGAACAAATGCCCATAACAGCGCCGCGGCAGCCGATAACAACATACCGCGGGTGGTGATCGTCTGCGATGTCACGCCTTTTGTGTCCCCCGCATCACGCTGTCACGCCCTCCGTCGTGGAGGCTGAAACCAAGCATAGACATAGCTTGACTTGGCTCATGTTGCGCCCGTGCTTTTGCCTGTGCTTGTCGCGCCAGAAGGTGCCAGTTTGTCACTGGGCCAAGTGCCTGTCATTTCATAAATCCGCAACAATGTGATGGCTAACATTTCTATAAAAGAGCGTTTTGCCGCAGGCAGCGTGATTGACTTTGCCGGCCACACCAGCCCTCATACTATCTGGCCGTATCGATATGAGACCCGCTTACCGTGCAGAAGTGGCCCATGTTTAAGAGTTGATGAGTGGCAGATTCAGCGGCTGATCTGCCATCAAAGGAGAATACCAGAATGTCACAAGGCACTGTGAAATGGTTTAACACCCAAAAGGGGTACGGCTTCATCAATCCTGATGATGAGGGTAGCGATGTGTTTGTTCACATCACTGCCGTACAGAATTCCGGTCTTACCGGGCTGAACGAAGGCCAGCGCGTATCGTATGAGCTGGCCGAACAGCGCAATGGCAGGGTCGCTGCTGTGGATCTGGCGCTGGTCGACTGATCATCCGCGTTCTTTGGAATTGACGAACTGCCGGTCAGATGATCGGCAGTTCGACGATGCGTGCCTCAAGATCACCACCATCAGCGTGAACGACAATCGGCGCACCGGCGTCGATCGCCTCTGTGCTGACCATCGCGACCGCGATGTTGGATGCAACCCGCGGCGAGTAAGCGGTAGCGCAGGCATAGCCTGCCGCCCGACCATCTTTCTGTGACAGCAGCCAGCGGTTCTCGTTCGTGCCGGTGAATGGCTCACCTTCGATCAGCAGCCCCATGAAGCGACGCGTCACACCGGCATCGCGAATGGCCCGAAGCGCCGCCTTGCCGGCAAAATCCTGTTCCTGATCGACATCCACGAATTTGCCGAGCCCATATTCAAACGGGTTCGACATGTCGTCAGTGTCGGCACCATAGGAAACCAGGCCGCTTTCCACCCGTTCCACATAGTTCGGCGTTCCCGGCCCGATGCCGTAAGGTGCGCCTGCCTCGGCGACCTTGTTCCAGAGCTCGGTGCCGCGACTGCCATCCTGAAGATAGAACTCGAAACCGCCCTGCTTCGACCAGCCGGATCTGGCAACCACCATCGGGATGCCGTCCAGCTCAAACTGGCGAAAGCCGAAATAGCGAAGCTCGCGGATCCAGTCGCCACACAGGTCGGCCACAACGTCGAATGATTTCGGCCCCTGGATCGCCAGCGGCGAGACATCGGGCTCGAACACCCGCACATCCATGCCCCTGGCGCCGGCGATGCCGCCAGCCCACAACGTGATGTCGCTGTCGGCGATCGACAGCCAGACCTCTTCATCGCTGATCTGAAGCAGAACAGGATCATTGATCAGCGCGCCTTCATAATTGCAGATCGGCGCGTATTTGCCCTGACCGATGGTCAGCCCGTGAAGATTGCGCGGGGTGAGATAGCGCGCCAGCGCCAGCGCATCAGGCCCTTTCAGCGCCACCTGCCGCTCAACCGCCACATCCCACATGGCGACGCCATTGATCAGACGGTCATATTCAGCCGCCGGATCGCCATAGCCTGTCGGCATATACATGTGATTGTAGACGCTTGCCGCGGCCAGACCGGCCTTGCGCGCAGCTTCGAAAAACGGGCTTTTGCGGACACGCGGCCCCAGAGACAGTGTGATCGACATCGCGGAACCCTGTATTGATTGACCTAATTCACTCCAGCCGGTGCAGTCTGCCGAAGCAGCGGCCAAAATCTGTCCCGATTGCGTCGCCGCACCGGATGGCTCAGGCAAAAAAGCCCTTCATTTCGGCAACAAACAGGTCAACTTCGTCAGCGCCGCAATCCAGATGCGTGACCAGCCTGATGGTCGGCTCGTCCCGGTTGATGTAGATTCCACGCTCCAGAAGATGCGTCTGCAGCGGCGCACTTGATCCTTCGGGAACGCCGACAAACACCATATTGGTCTGCACCTCGTCCGGCGCGACCTGCAGGCCCGGAATGCCCTGCAGCGCCTCGGCAAGGCGAAGCGCATTGGCATGGTCATCCGCCAGCCGCTCGATATTGTGATCCAGGGCGTAGACCCCGGCTGCCGCCAGCACCCCGATCTGGCGCATGCCTCCGCCGAGCAGCTTGCGCGCCCGGTGCGCCTTGCGGATCATCGCCTTCGATCCTGCCAGAACCGAGCCGGCAGGCGTGCCAAGTCCCTTTGACAGGCACAGTGACACCGAATCCACCTCGGCAAGCATTTCCGCAGCGCTGACGCCAAGCTTCACGCAGGCATTCATCAGCCGCGCGCCATCCATATGGACGATCAGCCCATGGTCATGGGCGCGCCGCGCGGCGGCATTGATCCGTTCAAGCGGAATGGCCTGACCGTGCCAGCTGTTCTCCAGCGTCAGCAGGCGCGAAATGGCACAATGCTCATCATCGGGTTTGACCGTGCGCGAGATCGCATCCGGATCGAGTCCGCCGTCCGCCGCCGTCTGGATTGGCGCAAACATGATGCCGCCAAGGACAGACGCCCCGCCGGCCTCGTCGATGAAGACGTGGTAGTCATGACCGGTCAGGATTTCCTCGCCGCGCTGGCAATGCGCCAGCATCGCGCAGAGATTGGATTGTGTGCCGCTGGAAACAAACAGCGCCGCTTCCTTGCCAAGAAGCTTCGCCGCCTTGTCCTGAAGCGCGTTCACGGTCGGGTCATCACCATAGACATCATCGCCAACATCGGCGGCAGCCATGGCGGCGCGCATGCCGTCGCTTGGCCTCGTCACCGTATCGCTTCGCATATCGACCCGCGCCGGGACGTTGGCCGACGCATCTGATTTGGGGCGTCCTGCGTAATGCATCCTGATCCATCCTTCATTCCAGACGTAGCGAAGGGTGCCTGTGAAGCGCCCCTGATGGCAACCTATTTCGCCGCGACAAAAGCCTTCAGGTCGAAGGCCGGATCGCCGGCCTCTGCCGGTGTCGGTGACAGGCCTTTCTCAAGGCAGTTCTTGCCAAGCATATAGCCTGCCGGGTCACGCACCGCCTCGACCGCGCGAAGCCCGTCATCCGCATAGCTCCAGACAGAGAACCCACCTTCGCGCTTTCCAGCGCGCTGGACATGGCGCACCGTGTCACCCGCGGCCGGCACGATGCCGGCGGATTGCAACCTCACATCAAACTGTTCCGACCAGAACCAGGGGGCCTGATCGGCCGGCGGCTCATGCCCGGCAATGGCGGCGGCAGCGCGCTCGGCACTGTCCTGGGCGTTATGTACCGATTCAATGCGGAGTCCATGGGGGCTGCCGCGTCGCAAGGCGCTGTCGCCGATGGCATGGATGCCGGCCACCGTCGTTTCCATGCCGTCATCCACCAGAATTCCGTTGTCTGTCTCAGCCCCGGCGGCCATGGCAAGCGACATCTCCGGCACCACCCCGATGCCAACCACCAGCATGTCTGCGGCAAGCTGCTGGCCATCCTCCAATGTCACACCCCTGACAGCACCACCCTCAGAGTTGACCGAAGCCAGCGCCGCGCCAGTGATCACCCGGCTGCCAGCGTCGCTGTGAAGATGAGCAAAGAAGTCCGAGATTGGCGGGCTCGCCACCCGTGCCAGAAGGCGCGGGGCCGCCTCGACAATGGTGACCTTCTTGCCAGATTTTGCGAGCGTTGCCGCAACCTCCAGCCCGATATATCCGCCGCCAACCACAACCACCGACCCAGCCTGGTCTGCCGCGGCACGAAGCCGGCTGGCATCCCCCGGATGGCGAAGCTCGAACACGCCGGAAAGCCCCTCGGTCCCGGCAAGGCGGCGCGGCGTCGCGCCGGTCGCCAGCACCAGCCTGTCATAGGCATGAACACGTCCGTCGCCTGCCCTCACAAGGCGGGACTCGGGATCAACCGAGGTGACATCGCATCCGCCGATCAGCTCTATGTCATTGCTGGCAAACCAGTCCGGCTTGCGCAGAACAAAGCGGCCGTCATCTTCCGGATCCGCGGCAAGGAAGGCCTTTGAAAGGGGCGGGCGTTCCAGCGGCACGCCGTCAAGCCTGTCGATCAGCGTCAACGCCCCGGTGAAGCCGTTGCGGCGCATGGCGTCGGTAAATGCAATGCCGGCATGGCTTGCGCCTATGACGATGATGCGCATGACGCGCTCTCCTCTTGAGCCAGATAATCAACCCTGTTCACATTGACGTATCATGTAGCTCCGGGAATTGACAGGCAATGGCCTCGGTGCGACGTTGCGACGTCACTTTTGACACTCAATGGTGCGAATGCGGGAGGGCGGATCGATGGCAGGGATCACGCAGGCCTACTGGCAGAACTATGTCGATGGCTCATGGATTGATGGCGGGGCCGGCCGGCTGACGGTCGAGAACCCCGGGACCGGCGAGACGCTTGCCGAAATAGCCTGTGCCGACGCCGGCGATATTGACCGCGCGGTGGCGGCGGCCAAGGCCTGCCATGACAGTGGTGTTCTGACATCCCTGCGCCCGGTCGAGCGGGGCAGGATGGTGCGCGGTATGGGTGACTTTCTTCTGGCGAACCGCGAAGAGATCGCCGGGATGCTGACGCTGGAATCCGGCAAACCCTACTGGGAAGCGCTGATCGAGACCGATGGCGCGGCCCGCTATTTCGAATATTACGGCAACCAGGCGGAGACAGTGGAGGGCCGGTCGATCCCGCTTGGCGGTGACTATCTGGACTTCACCATATATGAGCCGTTCGGCGTGTCGGCACAGATCATCCCCTGGAACTATCCGCTGGAGATGACGGCGCGCGGGATCGCGGCAGCCATTGCCACCGGCAATGCCTGTGTTGTGAAAACGCCCGAGCTGGACCCGATCAGCAATATCTGGATGGCGCGCGCCGCCGAGGCTGTCGGCCTTCCGAAAGGCACGCTGAATATCCTGTGTGGCCATGGTCACGGCGCCGGGGCAGCGCTGTCGGCGCATCCTGATATCGGCAACATCGTCTTCACCGGATCGGTCGAGACCGGCATCAAGGTGGCCACCGCGGCGGCGGCGAATGTGAAGCCGGCGATCCTCGAGCTTGGGGGCAAGTCTGCCGCCATCATCATGCCGGATGCCGATCTGGATGCGGTGATGGAATCGGTGCGCTGGGGAATCTATTTCAACGCTGGCCAGGTCTGCTCGGCGATGTCGCGGGTGATCGCCCACGAGGATGTCCATGACGAGATCGTCGATCGCTGTGTGGCGCTTGCCGAAGGCCTGTCGGTTGGCCCGGGAATCGACCGCCGCGAGTTTGGCGCGAATATGGGCTCGATGGTTTCCGACCCGCAGCGCGACCGGGCCGAAGGGCTTGTCGAGGCAGCAGCAGCACAAGGCGCCACCATCGCCACCGGCGGGCGGCGCCTGAACCTTCCCGGGTCCTTCCTGGCACCAACCGTGATCTCGGACGTGACACCCGACATGCAGATTGCCGGCACCGAGGTGTTCGGACCCGTCCTGTCGGTGCTGAAAAGCGGGTCCGAGGATGACGCCATCGAGATCGCCAACAGCACCGAATACGGGCTTGTCGGCGGCATCTTCACCGCCGATATCGACGCCGCGCACCGCGCCGCCCGCCGCATCCGCGCCGGCCAGATCTTCATCAATGAATGGTTTGCCGGCGGGGTGGAGACACCCTTTGGCGGCTATGGCAAGTCAGGCTATGGCCGCGAGAAGGGCCGCGAGGCGCTGTGGAACTACGTCCAGACAAAGAACATCGCCTACCGGACGAGGTAGGGCGGGGACCAAGCCCTTCTGCCTATCGCTGATCCTCACCACCGAAGAGTGAGAGCTTCAGCGGGCGCACGGCCCCCATCCAGACAGCATGGTCGCGATGGTCACGCAACTCGTCCGCGGTCGTCGTCCCCGTGTTCGGATGGGTGAAGATGGTCAGACCGCCCCGGTTCAGCGCCAGAAATGTGGTCACCGCCGCGAACAGCTCATGCGGGAATTCCAGCTGAATGCTGAAATCGGGATGCGGGCCGACAGGCTTGTGGTGCCAGCGGCCATAGGTGATACCGGCGTCAGCTCCGAAATGCGCTTTCATCGACGCGACAAGCGCCTCGGCCCGCGGATGACTGTCCGCGTCGAAATAGATATGGCTGTGCCAGCTGGCAGGATCAGCCATCGACCCCCTCTTCCGGCTGCCGGTCGGACAGATCGACCCAGATGGTCTTGATCTCGCAATACTGGTCATGCGCATGAATGCCGTTGTCGCGTCCGCCAAAGCCTGACTGCTTGTAACCGCCAAACGGCGTGGTGATATCACCCTCGCCATAGCAGTTCACCGTGACCGTGCCGGCACGGATGGCGCGCGCAGCGCGCAGCGCGCGGCTGGCATGCGCGGTGAAGACCGAGGCGGCCAGCCCGTAATCGCTGTCATTGGCGACGGCGACAGCTTCATCCATGCTTTTGACCGTGATCACCGAGAGCACCGGCCCGAAGATCTCCTCGGTGGCAAGCCGGCTGTCGGCGCTCACACCATCAAAGATCGTCGGGGTCACGTAATTGCCCTCGACAGTGCCGCCAACCAGCGTCTCCACCCCCTTGCCAGCTTCGGCGAGATAGCCGCTGACCTTGGCGCAATGATCATCATCGATCAGGCTGCCAAGATGGTTTGACGGGTCAAGCGGGTCACCCATGCGCCAGTCACGAACCCGCGCCAGAATTTTCGGCATCAGCGCCTCACGCACATCCTCATGGACAATCAGCCGCGAGGTGGCAGAGCAGTTCTCGCCCATATTCCAGAAGGCGCCATTCACCAGATGCTCGGCGACAAGGTCCAGATTCTCGGCATCATCCATGACAATGGCCGGGTTCTTTCCACCGCATTCCAGAACCACCTTCTTCAGGTTGGAGTCCGCCGCATAGCGAAGGAAGCGCCGGCCTGTCTCGGTTGATCCGGTAAAGGACACCATGTCGATTCCCGGATGCAGTCCGATCGGCGCGCCGGCATCGGGGCCGGTGCCGGTGATGATGTTGAGAACGCCGCGCGGCACACCGGCCTCCATCGCCAGTTCGGCGACCCGCAGCGCCGACAGGGATGTCTGCTCGGCAGGCTTGACCACCATCGAACAGCCGGCAGCCAGCGCCGGGCCGATCTTCCAGGCCAGCATCAGCAGTGGAAAATTCCACGGCAACACAGCACCGACGACACCGATCGGTTCGCGCACCACCATCGCCACCGCGTCCTCACCAACCGGCGCTGTCTGGTCATAGAGCTTGTCGACAGCCTCGGCATGCCAGATCAGTGTGGTGATGGTCTCGGGAATATCGATGGTGGCGCAATCACGAACGGGCTTGCCGGAATCCAACGACTCAAGCACTGCCAGCTCATGCCGGTTGCGACGGATCAGTTTGGCAAGGCGGATCAGCACCTCCTTGCGTTCAGCCGGATGAAGACAGCGCCAGCGTCCGTCATCGAAGGCCTCGCGCGCCTTGCCGGCGGCAAAATCGACATCATCGGCATCGCAGGCTGCAATCTTCGCCAGCACCTTGCCGGTGGCCGGATTGACGCTGTCGAAGGTGGCGCCCGACACCGCCTTGCGAAATCCGCCATCGACAAAGGATGTCGAGGCCAGTGTCAGCCCCTCGGCAATCGCCTTGTATTCTTCATGGGTCAGCAGCTCTGACATCATTTGCCTCCCTTGTCGGCACTGGCCATCAGCTCGTTGATCGTGCGGTCCATGACCCTGATCACCTGTTCGAGGCTTCGTTTCTCGTCCTTGTTCAGATCACGCAGCGGCGCGCGCGGCGGTCCGGCCGGCAGCCCGCGAATGGCACAGCCATATTTGATGCATTGCAGAAACTTGCCACCCTGTTCCAGCGTGCGCATCAGCGGCAGCATGGCCGACATGATCTTGCGACCAAGCGTGTAGTCACCGTCAACAACACAGGTCTTCCAGAGCGCCATATGAGCTTCCGGCGCGAAGTTGGACCCGGCACAGACCCAGGATTGCGCGCCCCAGGCAAAGAATTCCAGCGCCTGGTCATCCATTCCGCAGCTGGTCTGGATGTGCGGATAGTCGCGTGCCAGCATATGCAGGCGGTTGATGTCACCGGAGCTTTCCTTGATCGCACAGAAATTCGGACTACGGCCAACCCGGTCGAGATATTCCTCGCTCATCTCGGCGGCCATCCGGCCAGGATAGTTGTAGAGCATGATCGGCAGGTTCGCCGCACGATCAATGGCAAGGGCATGCAGCGCGTTTTCGCGCGGCGTCGGCTGTGCATAGGGCGGCGTCGTCACCAGCAAGGCATCATACCCCATGCCGGCAATCGCCTCGGCAAAGGCCACCGAATCCTCGGTGCGGATCGTGCCGGTACCGCCGATCATCGTCGCACGGGATCCGACAACCTCCTTGGCGCGTTTGAGCGACTCCAGCCGTTCTTCAGTGCTGTGGGCATAATATTCACCCGTGGTGCCGCCGATGATGATGCCATCGACACCGGCACCGACCAGATGATCGAGAACCGTCGCAAAGCCGTCCCAGTCAATCTGCCCTTGGTCGTCCAACGGTGTGATGGCCGGCGTATAAATGCCCCTGAATTCCATAGTGTGCGGCGCTCCCTCGCCCTTTCGCCTGCGGGATCATGGCAAGCGCCATGTCATTCTGCAATAGACTAACGGAATGGCAGATGGGTCAACGACCCGAAACGCATCCGTTAAGCGATAAACCCGTGCGGTTCACAACTTCACAAAAGATAAGGTTGTTAAGCCTTTTCTCCACACAGCCACACTTTTTCCGGTGTCTTCCCCAATTTGGTTGATGCGTGCGTATCAGTGGTAGGCTAGCCTTCCATTTGTGGCACAGTCTTTAAACCCATTTGGGGGCGACTTTGAAGTTGAAGTGCAGTCCCACATTTTTGGTTGCCGCCGCGATCACTTTTGCCGCCATCCTGCCATTGCCTGCGTCGGCTGAAAACAAGTCGGGCCTCGGTCTCGGCTTTGTCCAGATGCAGAAGCTTTGGAACGGTCTTATCA
>NTKV01000011.1 GCA_002457745.1 SAR116 cluster bacterium MED-G06
TGATATATTTATCAGGATGTGCTTAGGAGAATGTTCTGCTTAGGAGAATGTTCTTATGAAACGCCTGCTACTCTGCCTGACCTCATTATCCCTCGTCCTCACTGGCTGCTCGTATGTGTCGGGTGTCGAAGATTTCTTCGATAAAGACCAGAACAAGCAGGATGCCAACGAGTTCGCTGCGAAAGCAGCGAAAACTGCCGCTGAGAACAGCGAAAATCCTGAAGCGGCGGTGACCGATCTTGCACTTCAGGAAGGCTCGACGAGGCTGTCCGACAGTCTGACATCCCGCCTGACCAGCGATACCTCGAAGACCAAAGTGACTGTGCTGTCACAGAAATCCGAAAAGACATCTGTCACGGTATCGAATGTGACCGCACTTGGGCCGATTGATACCAACAGCGTGTCCTTCATCCAGAGTTCCCTGCTGTACAAGCCGAAAAGATCGACACTCAATCTGGGTCTGGGAAGGCGGCAACTGAGCCAGGACGAGAAGACCATGTTCGGCTTGAACGCCTTTCTCGATTACGCACCGAAATATGGTCACCAACGGGCCAGCGTTGGAGCCGAGGTAAAGAGCCGGGCTTTTGAACTGACAGCGAACCAGTACTTCCGGATCAGTGGATGGAACGAAGGGGAGAACGGAAACCAGGAAAGGGCCTATGATGGCACCGAGATCGAGCTTGGCGCCCAAGTCCCCTATATCCCAAGCGCAAGGCTGTTTGCGAAGTCCTGGGAATGGTCCGGCAAAAGCAAGACAAAGGGAAAGACATACAGCATCGAGGTTAACGAAATTCTTGGACCCGGCCTCACGCTGAATGCCGGCGTCAAGGATTACGATGGCTCGAAGAAGAACGAGAGTTTCGCATCGCTGAGGTACTCATTGCGCCTTGGCGATGACGACATGGCCGACGCCCCGAAGTCATTCATTTCAGACGAGGCGTTGCCCTCCGGATCGATGCGGTCAAAGCTCCTTGAAGAGGTAAGAAGAACAAACGAAATCAAGGTTGAAGCCGAATTCACCACCGGAACCGGAGGGGTTTAAGTGATGCGTTTCCTTGCTCTACTCACTGCTGCGATTTTTGTCCTCAATGCCAACCAGACCTTCGCTGCGCTCAATAACGGGGGCCCATCCGGCGCGCTTAACGCCTGTTCCACCGGAATAGCCGCGGGAGCGTCGTGTCGCGCCACACCTACCAAATATCAGGTTACCATTTACGAAATGGGCCTGTGCACGGAGCACCCGTTCGGAACAAATACCGCCGGCGCGGGCGGATCAACCGTCACCACCATGGACAAATCCACCTGCAGTCCAGCTTTCACAAACACCGCCGGCTTCACATATGACATCGCGACAGTGATCAACGGGTCCGCAGATCTCGTTGGCACAAGCACAAGGCCTGCCAATGGCACTTACGGCTTCCCCTACATCATTCTTGGCAACACATTCACGGTGAATACTGCCGTGACCTCGACCGACTCGAACGTCTATTATTCAGACGGCAGCGGTGGAGCGACCACCGTCTCACCCGGCACGGATTTCGCCGACCAGCTCACCAACTTCTTTGGTGGTTCCTGCTATTCAGGCTATATCGGCGCGACCATCCCGATTGGCACGATCGACGGGTTTCTGACAGACAACGCTCTGGTTCGACGGGACAGTGCAGATTTTAGCAGCGGCGAATGTACCGGTGTCACCAGGATGGTTGGTGTCATCAACCTGACCTCTCCGTTCTCGATCACCACCGAGACCACAAAGCTGCAATTCAACTTCATTGTGACCGACTATGGAGTGGAACTGGACGTCAATGGCAGTGGTGTGGTCACGGACATGGGCAGCGGACCGTTTTCCGGCTCGTTCGTTGTGGAGTAACGGATACCCGTCCAGCGGTGATCAACAGACCGTGGGACCGAATATTTCCTGAGAACCGTGGTGTATCAGCGGCGGAAATTTCTGTGGTCATCGCCAGGTTAGGTGCGTCGGTGTGGAGGATCTGAAGGTCACGCCCGTCCCGCCGCGTCGCTGGCGCTGTTGGAGAGCGCGCCTTTCACCTGGCCTCGTTCGTCCGGCGAGCCGAAGCCGAACACCAGCACATCGCTGGCCGGGTCAAGCCGCACCTCGACAAGATCACCATCGCCAAACTGCCCTTCCAGCAGCGCCTCGGCAAGCGGGTTCTGCACCGCATTCTGGATCACCCGCTGTAGCGGGCGGGCCCCGAATTGCGGGTCATAGCCGCGCCGCGCCAGCCAGCCGGCGGCATCATCGCTGAGTTTCAGGGTCACACCGCGCTCGGCAAGGCGGGCGCGCAGACGCGCAAACTGGATGTTGACAATATCGCCCATATGATCCGGCGACAGACGATGGAACAGCAGCACCTCGTCAAGCCGGTTGAGGAATTCGGGACGGAAGGTGGACTGCACATCGGCCATCACCGCATCACGCGCGGCATCGCTGTCCTCGCCATCCTCGAGCGCCAGAAGGTGATCGGCCCCGATATTGGAGGTCAGCAGAATGATGGTGTTGGCAAAATCCACGCGCCGACCCTGGCCGTCTGTCAGATGCCCCTCGTCGAGAACCTGGAGAAGAACATTGAAGATGTCGGGATGCGCCTTCTCAATTTCATCAAACAGCACCACCTGGTAGGGGCGGCGGCGCACAGCCTCGGTCAGGCTTCCGCCCTCCTCATAGCCAACATAGCCCGGCGGTGCGCCGATCAACCGCGCGACAGCGTGCTTTTCCATATATTCGGACATGTCGATCCGCAGCACGGCCCCGTCATTGTCGAACAGGAAGCTGGCAAGCGCCTTGGCCATCTCGGTCTTGCCGACGCCGGTCGGCCCAAGCATCAGGAAACTCCCCATCGGCTGGTCCGGATCGGACAGCCCTGCACGCGCGCGCCGGGTCGCGTTCGACACGGCACTGACAGCTTCGGCCTGGCCGATGATCCGCTTGCCGATCTGTGACTCCATCGCCAGCAGCTTTTCCCGCTCACCCTCAAGCATCTTGTCGACCGGAATGCCGGTCCAGCTGCTGATCACCGCGGCGATCTGTGCGTCGGTCACCTCTTCATCGACAATCTCGGATTCCGAGACGGCGGATTTCGCTGCGGCAAGCTCCTGGTCGATCGCCGGAATACGGGAGTAGGCAAGCTCTGCCGCTTCCTCCAGCCGGCCTTCGCGCTGCGCCACCTCGAGCTGGTGGCGGGCATCCTCGAGCGCCTGCTGCAGCCGCCCAACCTCGGCCATCTGCGCTTTCACTTCATTCCACTGCGCTGTCAGCGCGGCGGATTCCGCCTCAAGCCGCACCAGATCCGCAGCGATGGCATCAAGACGCTTCCTGGTCGAGCCGCCACTTTCCTTCTGCAAGGCCGCCTGTTCGATTTTCAGCTGCATGATGCTGCGGTCGGTGGCGTCAAGCGCGGCTGGCTTGCTGTCGGACTGGATGCGGAGATGGCTTGCCGCCTCGTCCATCACATCGATCGCCTTGTCGGGGAGAAACCGTTCAGCGATGTAACGCTGCGACAGCCTCGCCGCCGCGATCAGCGCATCATCCGTGATCCGCACCCCATGGTGGAGCTCGTATTTCTCCTTCAGACCACGCAACACGAAGATGGTGTCCTCGACCGTCGGCTCGTCAACAAAGACCGGCTGGAAGCGGCGCGTCAGGGCCGCGTCCTTTTCCACATATTGCCGGTACTCATCAAGTGTGGTGGCCCCGATACAGCGAAGCTCGCCACGCGCCAGCGCCGGCTTCAAAAGGTTCGAGGCGTCCATCGCCCCGTCCGTCTTGCCGGCCCCGACAAGCTGGTGCATCTCGTCGATGAAAAGGATCACCTCACCATCGCGGGACTCCACCTCCTTCAACACGGATTTCAGCCGTTCCTCGAATTCGCCGCGATATTTCGCTCCGGCGACAAGCGCCCCCATATCCAGCGACAGCAATGCCTTGTCGGCAAGCGCCTGCGGCACATCCCCATTGACAATGCGCTGCGCCAGCCCTTCGGCGATGGCGGTCTTGCCAACGCCGGGCTGGCCGATCAGCACCGGATTGTTCTTCGTACGGCGGGCCAGGATCTGGATGGTGCGGCGGACCTCTGCCTCACGCCCGATCACCGGATCAAGCTTGCCGCGCCGCGCGGCGTCCGTCACATCAGTGGTGAATTTCGACAGCGCCTCATAGCCTTCTTCAGCGGCATCGCTGTCGGCGGTGCGGCCCTTGCGCATCTCGGCTATGGCGGTGGCGACGCGGCCGGCATCCAGCCCGGACCTGGCCAGAATGCGACCGATCTCGCCCTTGCTCCTGACCATCGCCAGAAGAAGCGCGTCCACCGCCAGAAAACTGTCACCAAGGGTTTTGGATTCGCCTTCGGCGGCCTGTAACACGCGCGCCAGATCCATATCGATCTGCAACTGCTCGGCGCCAGACCCGGTCACGGAGGGGATTGCCGCCAGCGCCTTGTCGAGTGCAGCCGACAGCCCGTCCAGATCGCCGCCGGCACGGCCGATCAGGCTGCGCACCGTCACATTGTCATCGGCCAGAAGCGCGCGAAGAAGATGCATCGCCGTGATTTTCTGGTGGTTGGCGGCAAGCGCATCATTCTGCGCCGCCAGCACGGCGTTGCGCACAAGGGCGGTAAATTTGTCGGTCTGCATGGCTCACACTCCTTCCCGGCCCCGAACCCGCCAGCGGCAGGTGCATCGCATCCGATGATGATGGGATACACCGCGCAGTATGCGGCAATCGGTCGGCACATGCCCCCCGCAGGCACCGTCTTTCGACATTTTTTATGCTGGGGGCGTTTCGTATGTGTTTTAGTTATGCATTGATGGGGACCTCTTCAAGTCCCGATGCTCGGCCATAAACTGACCGAAAAAAGCCTGTGCCATGATGCGATCCGACTTGCCGGGGTGCGGCGCGCGTGGTGAAATCGCCGCCATGTCCGATCCTCGTTCCGAAGTTGCAACGCCTGCCGCCATCCTGCCGGCGTCCACCTTCGATTTCATGCGGGTCGAGTGGCGGTTCCTGCTGTTCGGCATGGCGATGGCCTTTTGCTCGTCGCTTGGCCAGACCTTCTTCATCTCGTTGTTCTCTGCCGAGATTCGCGGCGAACTTGGCCTCAGCCATGGCGCCTTCGGCACCTATTACGCCATCGCCACCACGGCAAGCGCCGTCAGCCTGCTGTGGCTTGGCAAGCTTGCCGACACGATGCGGGTGGAAAAACTCGCCATGTTCGTCATTTGCGGGTTGTGCGCATCGGCGCTGATGTTCAGCCAGGTCAATTCGGTGATCGCGCTGGTCGGCGGGTTGTTCCTGTTGCGACTGTTTGGCCAGGGCATGACCACCCACACCTATACGACAGCGATGGCGCGGCGCTATGTGGCGGCGCGCGGGCGGGCGCTGTCACTGGCCCAGCTTGGCATCAATATCGCCGAATCCGTCGGGCCGGCCTCGGTCGTCGCGCTGTTGCTGGTTCTCGACTGGCGGCTGTTATGGCTGTGCCTTCCGGTCATTCCGGTCATCGGGTTGCTTCCCTTCCTGCGGATGCTGACACAGCGCACGCGCTATCAGGATGGTGGCGGCCTTGAAGGGGTGATGGCAGCAGCAGCGGCAGAGGGTGTCGACGACAGGGCCAACACGGACATCGTCCGGATTGACGGCATCGACCATTGGCGACGCCGCGCCGTCATGCGGGACAGCCGCTTCTGGCTGGGGCTCGTCGGGCTCACCATGGTGCCGGGGTTCGCCGTGACCGGGTTGCTGTTCCACCAGATCTATCTTGCCGAACTTGCCGGGGTCTCGCTGGCCAGCTGGGCGGCCAACTATGTTGTCTATGCCGCCTGTGCCGTTGTCGGAACCCTGGTGTCTGGCCAGCTTGTCGACCGCTTCACCGGACGCCGCGTGGCAGCGCATATGTTGTTGCCGATCACCCTGGCCTGCGCCGCGCTGTGGCTGATCGACGGCCAGATCGGGGTGTTGCTGTTCTTCGTCTTCTTCGGGTTTGCAGCCGGCATGCCCAACACCGCCGTCGCCGCCACCATGGCAGAGATGTACGGCACCCGGTATCTCGGCGAGGTGAAGGCCATATTCCTGCCACTTGGCGTGTTTAGTTCGGCCCTGTCGCCAATGGCGATGGGCATGCTGATCGACGCCGGATACGGTATGACAACCCTGATGGGAATGAACATCATGCTGGCAGTACTGGCACAGGCAATGGGGGCGGTGATGTTGATGCGCCCTCCCCCGGGACAAGGACACTGATGCAACAGATTTTGTCACAACGAACCCTGATACATCCTGCTTCATCGGACGGCGGTCCGGCTCTGGCCAGACTGATGCCCCTGATCATGCCATGTCTGTTGATGCCATGTCTGTTGATGGCAGGTCTGATGATGGTCCCTCTGATCATGGCACTCTTGATGACAGCGGCACCCCTGTCGACGGCACAGGCCGAAGACAGATGGGGGGGCACCTGGTTCACCTGTGAATTCGCCCGCAGCCAGACGCCGCCGGATGATGACTGCGCGATGTTCGATGATGAGGGTTTTCGCTTCTCTGATGGCCGCTTCACCTATGTGCGGATCACCGAATCGGACGAGACCGCCTGCCGCGGCGAGAAGGTCGGGCAGTGTTTCCGCCGTGACCGGCCGGCCATCAGCATCAAGACAAGTGACCGCGGCAAGCTTGATCTTGGCGCTGACAGGATCAGGGTAAGCTACCTGTTCTGCACGCAGACATTCTATTTCAGGGACACCGAACATTACCGCGAGATCTGGCCGGACGAGGACCGTTGTTTCTGGGCGCGGAAACGCCATTTCTATATTGCCCGCTATGAGGGCCGGATTACCGAGAGAACGGACCCATGAGCCACCCGGACAGCGCCGGACTGATCGCAAAGGATGACAGCCGCCGGGTGATTCTTGTCGCCGGCGAAGAGGCGTGTGACTTTCTGCAATCCATCCTGACCGCGAATGTCGAGACGCTGGCCGAGGGCGGCCTGTGCCCCGGCGCGCTGCTGACCCCGCAAGGGCGGATCCTTGCCGACATGATGATCCAGCGCAGCGCCGAGGGGTTCCTGCTGGATTGTGACGCGGCGCGAAGCGATGACCTGTTCACCAGGCTGAAACGCTACAGGCTTCGCCGCCCGATCACGCTGGAGATGATGACAGACCAGGAGGTCTGGCTTGGCTGGAACGGCGCCGCGACGCCGACAGGCGGCATCACCGATCCACGCCACCCCAGCCTTGGCTGGCGTTGGATTGGCCCAGCCGGCACCCTGGCTGCGAGGGGCGCGACCCTTGCGAACACCGCCGAATGGCATGCTGTGCGCATCGCGGCCGGCGTGCCGCAAGGCCCGATTGACCTACAGCCAGAGCGTGCCCTGATGCTGGAGGCCGGCCTCGACAAGCTTGGCGCTGTCGATTTCGAGAAAGGCTGCTATGTCGGCCAGGAGGTCACCGCGCGAACACATTATCGTGGACTGGTGAAACGTCGGATCGTGCCGCTTGCGATTGCTGGCGTGCCTGGCGACGGCGACAGTGACATTTGTGAAGCTGACAAGGTGATCGGCCGGGTGCTGAGCCATGCCATCACCGGCGACGGTGCCATATGTCTTGCCACGATGAAGCTGTCCGACCTTCACCGGCTGATGGCGGGGGATGCCGCCCTCACGGTGAACGGTCATGCGGCAGGGCTTGCAATTCCGGACTGGATGCTGCCACTTCCCGCCCCGTCAAAGACAGACAGTGGCTAGGGTTTGTCGCCAAACAGGGCCGCTGCGGCGTCGTTTACCGACCCCTTGCCAGCGATGATCGCCTCGACCTTGGCAATCTCGGCCTTCATGGCATCGATATAGGCCTGAAGGTCCTCAAGGTTCCAGCGCTCCATCTCGGGGCCGGCTCCGGACGGCTTCAGCGCCTCGAATTCATCTTCCATCACGCGCCTCCCTACGGATGTGACAAGCGGCAGTATCGGCGATTCCCCCTGCCGCCGCAAATCCGGATCATGTGAATCGGGTCTTTGCAAATCAGGTGGTTCACGGCTATATAGAAGCATCCCCGCTATTCAACGCGAGAATGCGCAGGCCGGACCCGCCGGTCTTGCAGCAGAAAGCAGGTTATGATGACACAATTGTTGATGCCAAAGGCAACCGCGGTCTGGTTGATCGATAACACCGCCCTGTCCTTTGACCAGATTGCCGATCTTTGCAGCCTCCATCCGCTGGAGGTGCAGTCGATTGCCGATGGTGAAACCGGTATCGGAATCCAGGGCTATGACCCGATCCAGAACGGCCAGCTGACCCGCGAGGAGGTCGACCGCTGCGAGGGCGACACCAGCGCGCGTCTGGTTCTGGCGACATCCAACCTTCCGACTCCGAACCGCCGTACCAAGGGACCGCGCTATGTTCCGGTGGCACGCCGCGGCGACAAGCCCGACGGCATCGCCTGGCTGGTGAAGCACCATCCCGAGCTGAAGGATTCGCAAATCGTCAAGCTCATCGGCACCACCAAGGAAACGATCACCAAGATCCGCGAGCGCACCCACTGGAACATCAGCAACATCTCGGCGAAACATCCGGCGATGCTGGGGCTGTGCAAGCAGACAGACCTCGACGCGGCCATCGAGAAAGCCGGCGGCACGCCGCAGGTTGAAGAACAGGTGTCAGACATCAGCGAACTGCCCTGACCGGACAGCCTTGGAGGCTGACAGGGGGCTGAAACACGGGAACGGAACCGGTGAGCAAGGCCGAGATCGAGCAACAGCAGCTATTGAAAGCCCGGCTTGAAGCCCTGGAAAGCGAGCATCGTGATCTTGATGACGTGATCGAGAGGCTTGCCGAAGACAAGCCGTTCGACCAGTTGAAACTGCAACGTCTGAAAAAGCGCAAACTCGGGCTGAAAGACGAGATTATCCTGATCCGCAGCCGGATCCTTCCCGACATCATTGCCTGACAGGAAAGTTGCAGACGCCATGCCACCCTCTTCTTCCAGCCGCCCCGCCGTTGCCATCTGCATGGGAAGCCAGTCCGACTGGACCACAATGCAGGAGGCGGCCCATATGCTCGAAATGCTTGACGTGCCGCATGAGGCGAAAATTGTCTCGGCACACCGCACCCCCGACCGGTTGTCCGCCTTTGCCCGTGGCGCGGCAGATGCCGGGTTCAGCGTGATCATTGCCGGTGCAGGCGGCGCGGCACATCTTCCTGGCATGATCGCAGCGCACACTGATCTTCCGGTACTTGGCGTGCCGGTGGAGTCAAAATCCCTGAAGGGGATGGATTCCCTGCTGTCCATCGTTCAGATGCCGGCAGGTGTTCCGGTCGGCACCCTTGCGATCGGCATTCCCGGCGCACGCAATGCTGCGTTGCTGGCAGCCCAGATTCTCGCACTTGGCGACGCAGCGCTGGCAAGCCGGCTTCACAGCTGGCGTCAGGCTCAGACTGATTCGGTGGCAGACGCACCATCATGAGCACCACCATCGGCATTCTTGGAAGCGGACAGCTTGGCCGTATGCTTGCCATCGCGGCAGCCCAGCTTGGGCTGGCGACGCATGTCTACGCCCCTGATGCCGATGGCAGCCCGGCCGGGCAGGTCGCCACGACCAGGACGACAGCATCCTATGACGATGTCGGCGCGCTGCGGAGATTCGCGAACAGCGTTGATGCTGTGACCAGCGAGTTCGAGAATGTGCCGGCAGCCACCATGGAAGTGATTGGCGCAATTTGCATGGCGAGCCCGGGCGCCGCAGCGCTTCAGGCAGCGCAGCACCGGATTGCCGAAAAGACACTCGCCACGGGTCTCGGCATTCCGACACCGCGGTTCTGGCAGGTGCGCAATCTTGATGACCTGTCACTGGCCATGGAAGCCCTTGGCGGCGAGGCGATCCTGAAGACCTGCCGGATGGGATATGACGGCAAGGGCCAGATCAGACTGTCGCCCGGCGACGATCTTGCCGCAGCGCTGGCGTCAATCGACAGTGATGACACCATTCTGGAGGAGCTGATCGGCTTTGATGGCGAAATCAGCGCCTTGCTGGCCCGCGATGCCGAGGGCGCAATCTGTCACTTCCCGACGGCGCAGAACCGTCACAGGAATGGCATTCTGGCGAGAAGCGTCGCTCCGGCGCCGGTCATCCCGGCTGTGGCCGAAGCGGCGCAGACCGCGGCAACGGCCCTTGCCGAGGCCGTCAATCTGGTTGGCCTTCTGGCGGTAGAGTTCTTCATCGCCACTGATGGCAGGCTGCTGTTCAACGAAATGGCACCGCGCCCGCACAATTCCTTCCACTGGACGATCGAAGGAAGCGCCACCAGCCAGTTCACGCAGCTGGCGCGGGTTCTGGCCGGACTCGGCTTTGGCGATACCACAGCCTATGGCCGCTGGCAGATGGACAATCTTCTTGGTCAGGATATGGACAGGGTGCCGGAATTGCTGGCGCAGGCAGGCACGCACCTGCATCTTTACGGCAAGCCGGAAGCGCGGCAGGACCGCAAGATGGGGCATGTGACCAGCCGCCTCGGCGACTAGGACCCCACGCACCCATATACCAGGGCATCCGGGCACCCACGCATCCAGGCACCCACGCATCCGGGCACCCGGGCCGGCGTCAGTCCTTTGCCAGACTGTTCAGATCGAACGGCGTCGACCGATACAGATCATTGATCCAGTTGCTGATCAGCAGATAGGCATAGGGACGCCAGAAATTCACCGGCTCCGCCGCGGGATCGTCCCCCGGGAAATAGCCATGCGGCAGGGCTGTATCCAGCCCCTGCTCGATGTCGCGGTGATATTCGGCACCAAGCGTATCGGCGTCATATTCCAGATGATTGAGGACGAACAGATCGCCGCTGTTCGGCTCGCGTGCCATCCCGATCCCGCAGGCATCGCTCTGCGCCAGAACTTCTATGCCCGCCGCCTCGAGATCAGCGCGCCGGTTTTCTGTGTAGCGCGAAACGGGCATCGGAAAATTGTCGGTAAAACCACGCATCAGCCGCTCTGGAAGCGGCTTCAGATGGTGACCAAAGACGCCAAACAGCTTTTCGCCGCAATCATGCTTTGGCACCTGGTGGAAATGATAGAGAAGCGCCTGCGCCCCCCAGCAGATGCCAAGCCGCCGGAAACAATGCGTCCGCGACCAGTCCATGATCTCGGTCAGCTCGTCCCAATAGGCAACCTCCTCGAACGGCAGCCGTTCGATGGGCGCACCGGTCACAATCAGCGCATCGAAATACTCGTCACGCACATCCTCAAGCCGGCGATAGAAGCGACGAAGGTAGCCCGGCTCTGTATGGCGCGGCGTATAGCTTGCCGTTGTCATCAGGATCAGCTCGATCTGAAGCGGCGAGTTGCCGAACAGGCGGGCAAACTGGATTTCCGTGTCCTGCTTCTTTGGCATCAGGTTGAGAAGTAACAGCCGCAGCGGGCGGATATCCTGCTGGAGCGCCTGTTGCTGTGCCATCACGTCGACTTGCTCGGCGTGAAGGTCCTCGAGGGCTGGCAGATTGTCTGGCACCTTGATCGGCATGGGGGTCTCGTCGTCTGGACAGCGGGCGTTATGCCCATTGGCTGGCGGTTATAGCGCAGACGGCAGACAAAAAACCACCCCTGGCCGGGTCATCCGAAAAGATTGGGAAATCTGGCAGGTCAGCGGCGCGCCCGGCCGACGATCTGGAACATGCCTTCGGCAATCCGCTGGCCAGTGTTGACGACGCTGCGAATCGGTGCCGTGGCCTTTGGAATCTGCGCCACGTCACGAAGCCGGCGGTCAAGAAAGCCTTCGATCACCGCCGGGTCACCGGAGGTGTCGGAGATCCACGCCAGAAGCGTGGCGCTGTAGACCGCGGCAAGCGTGGCCCGCTTGGTGTAGAAGGAAATATCAGTGTCAAGCTGGCCGGCGGCGCGCCACATCGCGTCGACAGTGGCGTAGAGCGCCTTTGCAGAGGCCAGCGCATTGTTTGGCACGGCAAGGACGGTCAGTCCACGCCTGACGGCTTCTTTATGTGGCGCTGCCTGTTCCAGGCGGATCAGGATCATCGCCCGGATCATCAGATGTACCCGGTCGGGCTGGTCGGGCATTGACCCGAACGCCGCCACCATGGCGCTGTCGGCCATGGCGGAATGCATGACAATGGCGTCAAGAGCCCCGCCCGGGAACAGGCGAGTGACATCGTCATCCGAACAGCCGGCATCGCTGGCACCGGCACGCAGCGCGGCGTCACTCCAGCCATCAAACGGCACGTGCACAAGCGCCGCCTCGATGATCGAGGCTGCCTGTGGATCTACGGCATGACGATGGACACCTTGAGGATCGTCGTCTCTGGTCACAGCATTCCCCGCTTTCGGACCTTGGGCGTTTCTTTACCTCACTTTGGTTATAAAAGCGTCGCCGGGGATTTTCCAGTCTCAAACTGACGCAGCGTCGGCGCGCCGCAGGCGGCGGCGCCAAATGCCTGCCATTCCAGAGCAGACCTGCGGCATGCCTGTACAACCCACACCCCTGATCGGGCTTTACATTCACGCCGTACATGTGATACCACACGCATCTTGCCGCGAACTGCGGATTGCAGTCGCACCATTGCCCTGCCTCCTGCAGGCGGGTTCCGGGCTCCGGAACAGGGTGATGGGGATGAAAACCAGACCGAAGGGTGTGATTGACCGTGTACGTAACCGTACGAGAAAACAATGTTGACCAGGCGCTGCGCGTTCTGAAGAAGAAGCTGCAGCGTGAAGGTGTGTTCCGCGAGATGAAGAATCGCCGCGCCTATGAAAAGCCGTCCGAGCGCCGCGCCCGCGAAGCCGCTGAATCGACCCGTCGGGTTCGTAAGCTGATGCGCAAGCGGATGGAGCGCGAAGGCTACTAGAGCCTGTCGCTATCAAAAGCGTTCAGAAAGCCGCCCTGGTTGCCATGGCGGCTTTTGTCGTTTCTGGAACCTGTTGCCTTCAAGCGTGGTGTCTTGTGAAGCCGGCACCAAGTGGCGCGCAACCCTTAACGCGGCACATAATGGTGGCATGATGCGCAGGAGACACCGGAATGGATGAATTGAACTGGCCGCTGATCCTGGGCGCGGGACTTGTTGCTTCGGCCAGCCCCGGTCCGGCAACCCTCGCCCTCGCCGGCACGTCGATGCGTCACGGCAGGCAAGCTGGCCTCCTGCTGGCTGCCGGAATCATGACCGGCTCCTATATCTGGTCAATCACAGCAGCATTCGGCGTCGGTGTGATTCTCCTGACACATGTCTGGATTCTCGAAATCGTGCGCTATTGTGGTGCCGCCTATCTGATCTACCTTGCCTCAAAGTCCCTTCGCTCCGCGATGGTTGCCGGTGACGGTAAAATGACCGACCTGTCGGCACCGCGAGGTCATTTCCTGGCTGGCGTGGCGCTTCACATCACGAATCCCAAGCCGATCCTGTTTTTCGGCACACTCTTCTCCATCGGGGTGCCGGCCGGAACAGGGCCGGTCGAGCTTGCCTTTGTCGTCCTCGTTGTCGGCCTGAACAATGGCGCTGTCTTCTTCACTTATGCCCTGCTGTTTTCAAACGGCGCCCTGGCAAGGGCCTACGCCCGCGCACGGCGGTGGTTTGAAGGGGCGTTTGCCGCATTGTTTGGCATCGCCGGGCTAAAAATTCTGACCATGAGGCTCTCACCCTGAGGCATGCCTGGCGGGTACCCCGACCCCCAAATTTGTCAAAATTCGCATATGACAGATTTTTCGGCACTGAATTATACCGATTCGCGCAAAAATCCCTTACCAACTCTAAGCTTGTGCACAGGCCGCCCAACGGCCACAGTGCGGCATGATGACGAGGGTCCATATCGGGCCGCAGACAGGAAAATGACATGAAGGTTGGATGCCCAAAAGAGACGGTCGCCGGCGAACAGCGCGTGGCCATGACTCCCGACAGCGTTCGGCAGATCCAGAAGCTTGGCTATGACTGCGTGATCCAGTCCGGAGCTGGAGTTGCCGCCGGATTCGATGATGCTGCCTATGAAGAGGCTGGCGCCACTGTGGCGAAGACCGCCCCGAGCCTGTGGAAACAGGCCGACATCGTGGTCAAGGTCCGCGGCGTGACCGGCGCCGAGAAAAAGAACCTGCGGGATGGACAGACCGTCATCAGCATGTTCTGGCCGGCACAGAACCCGGACCTTCTGGACAGTTTCAAGGCCGCCAACACCAACGCCATCGCCATGGATATGGTGCCACGGATCAGCCGCGCCCAGAAAATGGACGTGCTGTCCTCGATGGCGAACATCGCCGGTTACCGCGCGGTGATCGAGTCGGGCAACCAGTTCGGACGTTTCTTCACCGGCCAGATCACGGCCGCCGGCAAAGTGCCACCAGCCAAGGTGCTGGTCATCGGCGCTGGCGTTGCGGGTCTTGCGGCGATCGGCACCGCCACCTCGCTTGGCGCCATCGTGCGGGCCTTTGATGTACGGCCGGAGGTGGCCGAGCAGATCGAATCGATGGGGGCCGAATTCCTGATGCTGGAATTCGAGGAAGACGGATCAGGCGACGGCGGCTATGCCAAGCCGGCCTCGCCGGAATTCATCGAGAAGGAAATGGCGCTGTTCCGTGAACAGGCGCCGGAAATCGACATTGTTATCACCACGGCGCTGATCCCCGGCCGCCCGGCACCAAAGCTGTGGCCGGCCGAGATGGTCGGACTGATGAAGCCGGGATCTGTTGTCGTCGACCTGGCAGCCGAACAGGGCGGCAACTGTGACCTGACCGTTGCCGACAAGATCATCACCTCCGACAATGGTGTGAAAATTGTCGGCTATACCGATTTCCCGAGCCGGATGGCAGCGCAGAGCTCGACGCTCTATGCCACCAACATCCGCCATATGCTTGACGACCTGACCCCGGAAAAGGACGGTCAGATCACCATCAACATGGAAGATGATGTCATCCGCGGCGCCACCGTGGTCCATGCTGGCGATATCACCTTCCCGCCCCCGGCCCCGAAGGTTCAGGCCATCGGCAAGGCACCCGCCGCGCCAAAGCCGGTCGAGCTGACGCCCGAGGAAAAGGCGGCACAGGAAATGGAAGCCCACCGCAAGGCCGGTCAGCGCCAGTTCGGCATGCTGGTCCTTGGCGGACTGTTCATGCTTCTTGTCGGCGCATACGCCCCGGCCAGCTTCATGCAGCATTTCATCGTCTTTGCGCTGGCCTGTTTTGTCGGGTTCCAGGTGATCTGGAACGTCAGCCACGCGCTGCATACACCGCTGATGGCGGTGACCAATGCCATCTCGGGGATCATCATCCTCGGGGCGCTGTTGCAGGTTGGCTCCGGCAACCAGATCGTGATGATCCTGGCTGCGATCTCCGTCCTCATCGCCACGATCAATATCGTCGGCGGTTTCATGGTGACACGCCGCATGCTGGCGATGTTCCAGAAAAGCTGACCAGACAGACTGACCAGGGAAAGTTGATCCAAGATGAGTGCTAATATCGTCACAGCCATCTATATTGCCGCCAGCGTGCTGTTCATTCTGTCGCTTGGGGGCCTGTCCAACCAGGAAAGTGCGAAACGTGCCGTATGGTACGGAATCACGGGTATGGCGCTTGCCGTCGGGGCCACCGTACTCGGTCCACAGGTGGTGATGTCCAATCTCCTGATCCTGATGATCGTGATCGGCTCGGTGATCGGCATTGTGGTCGCACGGCGGGTCGAGATGACCGGCATGCCGCAGCTTGTCGCCGCGCTTCATACCTTTGTCGGCCTTGCCGCGGTCTTCATCGGGATCAATTCCGACCTGGCCCCGCCAGAAGGGCTGATCGGCGCTGAAAAGATCATCCATGAGGTCGAAATCTTTCTTGGCGTCTTCATCGGCGCGGTGACCACCACCGGATCGATTGTTGCCTTTGGCAAGCTTTCCGGCATCGTCGATGGCAAGCCGCTGACCCTTCCCGGGCGGAACATCCTGAACCTTGTTGCGGTTCTGGCCTGCGTCTGGCTTGGCGTGATGTATCTGAACCATGCCGGCCCGTGGACGCTGTATCTGATGACCGCCATTGCGCTTGTTTTTGGTGCGCATCTGGTGCTGGCCATCGGCGGCGCCGACATGCCGGTTGTTGTCTCGATGCTGAATTCCTATTCGGGATGGGCCGCTGCCGCCACCGGATTCCTTCTTGGCAATGACCTGCTGATCGTCACCGGCGCGCTTGTTGGCGCCTCGGGCGCAATCCTGTCCTACATCATGTGCCGCGCGATGAACCGTAACTTCCTGTCGGTGATCCTTGGCGGCTGGGGCACCACAGTCAGCAGCGCCCAGGAAGTCGAAGGCGAGATGGTGGCCACCGATGTGGCCAGCGTCGCTGCCGACCTTCAGGAGGCGCAGGACATCATCATCGTGCCGGGCTATGGCATGGCGGTGGCTCAGGCACAGGGCGCGGTCTCGGAAATCACCCGTCGCCTGCGCGCGCAGGGCAAGTCTGTACGCTTTGCCATCCACCCGGTTGCCGGCCGTCTTCCCGGCCATATGAACGTTCTTCTTGCCGAAGCAAAAGTGCCCTATGACATCGTTCTGGAAATGGACGAGATCAACTCGGATTTCCCCAATGCCGACATGGTGATCATTCTGGGCGCCAACGACATCGTGAACCCGGCGGCGCAGGACGACCCCGGAAGCCCGATCGCCGGCATGCCTGTTCTGGAAGTCTGGAAAGCCCGCCAGGTGATTATTTCCAAGCGTGGCCAGGGACGTGGATATTCGGGGATCGAAAATCCGCTGTTCTTCAAGGACAACTCGCGGATGCTCTATGGTGATGCGAAAGCCTCGCTTGACCAGATCCTGACAAGCCTCGGCTAGTCCATCTTCTGGACGAGATCGGCCGGTATTCCGGCCCTCTCGGCAACATCCTTCTGGCGCGTTGCCAGCATCTCGCGGTCGAAATCATCGATCAGGTCATGGAACAGATTGTGCCAGTTGACCTCGGCCCCCAGATGCATGAAGACCGAACCAAGACCAACGGCGGCGCGGTCCATCAGCACAAATTCCCGCGGTGGCCTGATGCCGCCGATCCGCTTCAGTTCTCCATGGACCTTGCCGGCAAGGTCACGCCCGGCAGACCCGTTGCGCAGCGACTGGATCGGGCGCACCCGATCCTCGAGCAGGGGCGCGTAGATGAACTCCGCCCACATGTTCAGAACCTCGATCGCCTCGCGGTCGAGCCCGTGGAACCCCCAGCTTTCATAAGCGTGGACAGCCAGCGCCTCATCATTGTCGCGAAGCGCACGATACAGGTCGATTACCCCGCCGACAAAGGATGGGCGGAACAGCCTGATCGAACCGAAATCCATCAGATTGATCCGGTTCTCCTGATCCAGCGAATAGTTGCCAAGATGCGGGTCACCATGGATGACGCCGTAATAATAGAAGGGCACATACCAGACGCGGAACATGTTGCGGGCAATCTGGTTGCGAACCTCCTGTGACGGTTCTGTCTCGAGGAACGGCATGATCCGTGTTCCCTCAAGCCAGCTCATCGTCAGCAGCCTGTCTGTCGACAACTCCGGAACATAGTCCGGAAGCCGCACCGAATCCTCGCCATCGAGCATGATCCGGTACATGTCCATGTTCGCGGCCTCACGCCGGTAGTCCAGCTCCTCGCGAAGCCGTTCCGACAACTCGTCATAGATGTCGCCGGTCGAGATGGCCGAATCGTACCGCTCATAAAGCTGGAAGACGAGGCGAAGCTGGCGCAGATCGGCATCAATGGCCGACGCCATGTCCGGATATTGCAGCTTGATGGCAAGCGCGTTGCCATCAAGGTCGGTGGCGCGGTGCACCTGGCCAAGGGAGGCGGCAGACACCGCCTCGCGCGAAAAGGATTGTAGTTTCTGCTGCCAGTCCGGGCCGAGCTCTGCCGCCATGCGCCGGCGGGTGAAAAGCCATCCCATGGCGGGCGCATCCGCCTGCAGGCTTGCCAGCTCGTCGGCATATTCCGGGGGCAAGGCATCAGGAATGGTCGACAGGATCTGCGCCACTTTCATGATCGGGCCCTTCAGCCCGCCAAGCGCATCACGCAGATCGGCCGCATGTTTCGAGCGGTCGATTTCAAGGCCGAGATACCGCTCACCTGCCACGCGGGCGGCAAGGCCGGTCATCGTCGTTGTCACCCGCGCATAGCGCCGCAGTCTGCCGCCAACGCGGCCATTGTTCGACGATGCCATCAGGACAGCCCTTCCAGCTCGTCAATCATACCCGAAATCATGTCGAGCCCCATCGACCAGAAGGCCGGATCGCGCGGATCAAGGCCGAATCGCTGCAGCGCCACGTCATAGCGTTCGGTGCCACCGGCACACAACAGCTCGCGATAGCTGGCGACAAACCCGTCGGCGGTGCCAGCCTGCTGCGATCCGGCATAGCTCTGCCACAGCGCATTCACCAGGCAGTCACCAAAGGCATAGGCATACACATAGAACGGCGTGTGCACGAAATGCGGGATATAGCCCCAGATCGGGCGGTAGTCATCACCTGTGTGAACCGCCGGCCCCAGCGCGGCGCGCTGCGTCTCCATCCAGATGTCGGAAATTTCCTCGGCGGTCAGCTCGGCCGTGCGCCGCGCCTCGTGAAAGCGGGTCTCGAAGTTGTGGAAGGCCACCTGCCGGACCACCGTGTTCAGCATATCCTCGACCTTGCCAGCCAGCAGCCGCCTGCGGGTGCCGGCATCCGCGGCGCTGTCAACAAGGCGGCGGAACGTCAGCATCTCGGCAAAGACAGACGCTGTCTCGGCAAGTGTCAGCGGTGTATCCGCCATCAGATAGCCGCGGTCAGCGGCAAGACACTGGTGTATGCCATGCCCCATCTCGTGCGCCAGCGTCATCACATCGCGCGACTTGCCAGAGAAATTCATCAGGATATAGGGGTGCGCCGAAGGTGTGACCGGGTGCGAGAAAGCACCGGAACTCTTGCCGGCACGCGGCGCGGCATCGATCCAGTTGCGGGCAAAGAACGGCTCGGCAAGCGCGGCCATCTTCGGGTCGAACCCGGCGAAACTGTCAAGAACAAGGCGCTCGGCCTCGTCCCAGGTAAAGCTGCGGTCATCATCATCGGGAAGCGGTGCGTTGCGATCCCACCAGTCGATGCTCTCGCCCCCCATCCATCCGGCCTTCAGCCGGTAGTAACGATGCGCCAGATCGGCGTTGCGCGAATCCACAGCGCTGACCAGCGCGTCGACAGTTTCATCATCAACATCATTGTCGAGGTTGCGCGCCGCCACCGGCCGGTCAAAACCGCGCCAGCGGTCCTCGACCTCCTTGTCCTTGGCAATGGTGTTCAGCACCAGCGACAGCAGCCGTTCATTCGACTTCATCACCGAGGACAGTGACGCGCCGGCCTCACGGCGCTCTGCAGCGTCGCCACTGGACAGAGAATTCAGGATTTCCGCCTCAGTGACATCCGCCCCCTGGAAGGGGAAGCGAAGCGAGGCTGCGGTTTCATCAAACAGCCGCACCCAGGCACCGCGCCCGCTTGGCGCGCGCTCGGCAAGCATACGCTCCATGTCAGGGGCCAGCATATGCGGGGCATAGGCCCGCACCCGGCGCAGCCATGGCACCCAGTGGGCCAGCGCCGGCACCTTGACAAGTTCGTCCATCCGCTCCTGTGGAACGCGCGCAAGCTCAAGCTCTACAAACAGCAGAAGCGAGGAGATTTCCGCCCCGGTCTCGCGGATCGACTGGTGATGGCGGGCTATATCCGCATCTGTGGTGTTGGCGGCGAATTCAAGCTGTGCATGGCTTGCCGCCTTGCCAAGAATTTCGATGATGCGTTCATATTCGGTGATCACCGTTGCCATTTCGGTTGCGTCGGCAGCGTCAAGTTTGCCCTGCCAGGCAGTCGCAAGCGCGGCAGCGGCGTCGCGGCATGCCGCGATATCCGAGGTGATCGTGGTATCGCCGATATCGGCGTAGAGATCGGTGAGATCCCAAGTGGGACAACTGTCAGGCATGGGTCACTCTTACTTCATCCACATGGCGTTTCTTGGGAACGGGTGGCGCTCTTTCCGCGCCCTGACGATATGGGGTCGAAGAGGCGTTGCCGCAAGCGGAAAAACGGCCTTCGATCCGGACGGCCCGGGACCAGTTGCCGCGCCTCACGAGCATGTGAGGCTTTTCATCTTGCCTATTTGTGTGCCAGCCCATACGTTTATTTGGCTCGATACAGAAGAGGGGAGAGCATCAGGGCCCATCAGGCCGCTGATCACCGAAGGAGCAACCGCCCAGGAAACTCTCAGGTACCCGTACTCTTTTTTGTGAGCACTCTGGAAAGCGGCACGGCAGTGCCCACCGACGGGGAAAGCCGTCTCACCGGTCTCATCACCTGATGACGCCGGATCGAGCGGGAAATCTCTCAGGTACGAGGACAGAGAGGGCACTTTCGACTGTGTTTCGCGCATCGTCGAAGGTCCTTTTTGCGTCGTAACGGGAGACCTACGGTGGAGACAAGCAAGACCCCTCTTCACACCACAGCCCTTCATGCATTCCATGTCGCGCATGGCGCCCGTATGGTGCCGTTCGCCGGCTGGGACATGCCGGTGCAATATGCTGACGGTATCAAGGGCGAACATCTGGCAACACGCGATTCAGCCGGCCTGTTCGATGTCTCGCATATGGCGCAGGTCTGGCTGTCCGGCCCCGGGGCCGAGGCGATGCTGGAATCACTGACCCCGACCGATGTCGGTGCGATCGGTGAAGGCCGCGTGCGGTATTCCCTGTTCCTGAACGAGGCCGGCGGCGTGCTCGACGATCTTATGATCGCGCGCCTCGACGGGGTTCTGCAGCTTGTCGTGAATGCCGGGCGCGCCGACCATGACATTGCCCATCTTCGCGCACATCTGACTGACGGCGTCGAGATGGAGGTAAAGTCGGATCGCGCCCTTCTGGCCCTTCAGGGGCCACAGTCACCAGCCGTTCTTGAACGTCTTGGCGTTGATCTTGCCGGCTTCCATTTCATGCAGATCGGGCATTTCACGATTGACGGGGTGGACTGCATTATCACCCGCTCCGGCTATACCGGCGAAGACGGATTTGAGATTTCGATGCCAGCTGCGGAAGCCGAAAGGCTGGCGGCGTTGCTTTTCGCCGACGCGGCCGTCAGCCTTGTCGGTCTTGGTGCCCGCGACACGCTGCGGCTTGAGGCTGGCCTGCCACTCTGGGGACACGAGCTTGACGAGACGATCAACCCGGTGGCCGCTGGTCTGCGCTTTGCCCTGTCGAAGCGGCGGCGCGAGGCAGCTGATTTCCCCGGCGCCGAACCGATCCTGACTGATTTCACCAATGGGGCACCGCGCCAGCTTGTCGGGCTGCTGCCGCAGGGTGGACGGCCGGTGCGCGACGGCGCCGAGCTGGCGCTGGACGGCACCATCGTTGGACATGTCACCTCTGGCGGGTTCGGCCCCAGCCTTGATGCACCGGCAGCGCTTGGTTTCGTTGACGCCGTGCTTTCCACCCCTGGTACCGAATTGATGGCGCTGACGCGCGGCCGCGAGACACCCGTCGTTACGGCAGCGCTTCCGCTTGTTCCGCACCGTTACGTTCGCGGATGACAGAAGACAGCAGAGAAGGAGACAAGGATGCTGCGCTACACCACAGACCATGAATGGATCAATCTTGAGGGCGATACCGGCAAAGTCGGCATCTCGCCGCATGCCATCGAACAGCTTGGCGACATCGTTTTTGTCGAGCTTCCGGAAGCCGGCACTTCCGTTGCCCGCGGCGATTCGGTTGCCGTGTTTGAATCGGTGAAGGCCGCGTCTGACATCTACAGCCCTGCCGGCGGTGAGATCACCGAGGTAAACACCGCGCTTCTCGATGACCTGACGGCCATCACCCCGGAACGGGCCCATGACTGCTGGTTGTTCAAGATTCGCGTGGAAAGCGCGGGGGATCTCGACGAGCTGATGGATGAGAGCGCCTACAACGCGATGATTGGCTAGGTGAGATCGCCCCTGAACAGCGAGACAAGCTGAAGACATGCCGGGTGCCACCGGTCAGCAAAAAAGCAAAGGAGAGTATCATGTCACCATTAGAGTCTGGATTCGCTGCAGCCGGATCAACACCTCAGGCTGCTTTCTCCACACGCCATATCGGGCTGAACGCGCATGACGCGACACGGATGCTGGCCGAGCTGAAGCTGCCATCTGTCGACGCCCTGATGGACGAGGTGGTTCCGGTGAACATCCGCCGGACCAACGAGATGCAGATCGGCGCACCTCTGTCCGAGGCAGAGATCCTTGCCGAAATGAAAGAGATCGCCGGCAAAAACCGCATCGTTACCTCGCTGATCGGCATGGGCTATTATGGCTGCCACACGCCGCCGGTGATCCTCCGCAATGTGCTGGAGAACCCGGCCTGGTACACCGCCTACACCCCCTACCAGCCGGAAATCTCGCAAGGGCGGCTTGAAGCCATTCTGAATTTCCAGACCATGATCATGGAACTGACCGGCATGGACATTGCCAATGGCTCGCTTCTCGACGAGGCGACGGCGGCTGCCGAGGGGATGGCCATGGCCTTTCGCGCGCATCGCGGCAAGGGCACCCTGTTCCGCGTTGATCCGGATACCCACCCGCAGACGCTGGCCGTGCTTCGCACCCGCGCCGCGCCGATCGGCATCGAGATCGAGGTGCGCGACACCGCCGAGGCCTATGACGACGGATGTTTCGGCGCACTGATCAGCTATCCGGGAAGCACCGGTGAGGTGCGTGACATCAAGCCCGAGATCGAGGCGATCCATGCTGCCGGCGGCCTGGCCATCATTGCCACCGACCTGCTGGCGCTGACCATGATCGAATCGCCCGGGGCCCTCGGGGCAGACATGGTACTTGGATCATCGCAACGCTTTGGTGTTCCTTTCGGATATGGCGGCCCGCACGCCGCTTTCTTTGCCTGCCGCACGGCGCATCAGCGCGCGATCCCCGGCCGACTCGTCGGTGTCAGCCAGGACAGCAAGGGACGCATGGCCTACCGTCTGGCCCTGCAGACACGCGAGCAGCATATCCGCCGCGAGAAAGCGACCTCCAACATCTGCACGGCGCAGGTTCTGCTGGCGGTGATGGCTGGCTTCTACGGGCTCTGGCACGGACCCGAAGGACTGGCCCGCATTGCCGGTCATGCGCATGGCATGGCCTGCCGCTTTGCCGCGGCGATGCGCGCTGCCGGCCGCACTGTGCGCCATACCGGGTTCTTTGACACGGTGACCATCGAGGCCGCCAATGACGCCGAATCACTGGTTGCCGCCGCACTCGAGGCTGGCATCAATCTACGCCCGCTCGACGGCGCGGTGGCGGCAAGTTTCGATGAGACCAGCAGTGAAGAGATGCTGGCAAAGCTTCTGTCGGCGCTGGGTGCCAGCATGGTCGATGAAGCCCCGATGGCAATCCCTGCGGGGTTGGCACGATCCGAAGGCTTCATGCGGCAGCCGGTGTTCCACCGCTATCGTACCGAGACCGAGATGCTCCGCTATATGCGCAGCCTTGCCGACCGTGATCTGGCGCTTGACCGCTGCATGATCCCGCTGGGGTCCTGCACGATGAAGCTGAACGCCACCGCCGAGATGATCCCGGTCACCTGGCCGGAATTCGCGCAGATCCACCCGTTTGCACCAGCCGACCAGGCCAAGGGCTATGCCGAGATGATCCAAAGGCTGGAAGTGATGCTGGCCGACTGCACCGGCTATGACGCGGTATCGGTTCAGCCGAATGCCGGGTCGCAGGGCGAGTTTGCCGGCCTCATGGCCATTGCCCGCTATCATCAGTCACGCGGTGATCACCACCGCAACATCTGTCTGATCCCGCAATCGGCACACGGCACCAACCCGGCATCGGCAGCGATGGCCGGCATGAAGGTGGTTGTGGTGAAATGCGATGATGACGGCAATGTCGATATCGCCGATCTGATGGAAAAGACCGAGACACACCGCGACGCGCTGGCGGCGATCATGGTGACCTATCCGTCGACGCATGGCGTGTTCGAGGAATCAATCACCGAACTGTGTGACATCGTCCATGAGGCCGGTGGCCAGGTCTATGTTGACGGGGCCAATCTGAACGCCCTTGTCGGGCATTGCGCGCCACCGCAATTCGGCGCCGATGTCAGTCACCTCAACCTCCACAAGACGTTCTGCATTCCGCATGGCGGCGGTGGCCCGGGTGTTGGCCCGATCGGCGTTGCGTCACATTTGCAGCCCTTCCTTCCCGGTTCACCGCTTGGCGGCGAAGGGGCGGTCAGCGCCGCGCCTTTCGGGTCGGCTGGCATCCTGCCGATCACCTATGCCTATATCCGGATGATGGGAACAGACGGACTTCGCGAAGCCACCTCGACAGCCATTCTCGCCGCGAACTACATGGCGGCTCGGCTGAAGTCCCATTACCCGGTGCTGTATACCGGTGCAAACGGCCGGGTGGCGCATGAATGCATCATCGATATTCGCGGCATCCAGGAGCGTTCCGGCATCAGCAACGAGGATGTCGCCAAGCGGCTGATCGATTTCGGCTTCCACGCGCCGACCATGTCCTTCCCGGTGGCGGGAACGCTGATGATCGAGCCGACAGAGTCCGAATCCATTACCGAAATCGACAGGTTCTGCGATGCGATGCTGGCGATTGCTGCGGAAATCACCAAGGTCGAGGAAGGCGTCTGGCCGGCGGATGACAACCCGCTTGTCAACGCACCACACACCGCCGACGACCTGATGAATGACGACTGGACGCATCCCTATGGCCGGTCCGAAGCTGGTGACCCCAATGGCAACAGTCAGGCCAACAAGTACTGGCCGCCTGTCGGACGGGTGGACAATGCCTATGGGGACCGCAACCTGATCTGCAGCTGCCCCAGCATCGATGAATGGGAGGCTGCTGCCGAGTAGCAGATCGCTATTGGCAAAATGCCGATGGCGCCACCATATGGACCGATACCGGGGTCGCGGTCCGTATGATGCGGGTCGCGGCCCTTTCTATCCAGCGGGCGTGGCCGGTGTCCCGACGCCGGTCGCCCCGTCCGACCCCCATGATTGACCAACCCCTGTGATTGATAAGGCCTTGAACATGCGTAACCTAGAATTGCCGGGACGGTCCCCGGTTGTCGCCCCGAACGGGATGGCAAGCACCTCACACCCCTTGTCCACCCAGGCCGCCCTGCGGATCCTTCAGGATGGCGGCAATGCCATGGATGCGGCGCTGGCTGCCTGTGCTGTGCAGGCCGTCGTGGAACCACAATCCACCAGCATTGGCGGTGACTGTTTCTGCGTGTACGCGCCAGCAGGCGGGGATGAACTCGTGGCCTTCAACGGGTCGGGACGCGCACCGCAGGGACTGGACTCGACCTGGCTTCTCGATCAGGGGATCACCAGCATCGAACGGCAGTCGCCGCATGCCGTGACCGTCCCCGGTGCAGTCGATGCCTGGGTTCAGCTCAGCCGTGACCATGGCACGCTCGGGCTTGACCAGATCCTGTCTCCGGCCATCGGTTATGCCCGCGACGGCTATCCGGTGACACAGCGCGTGGCCTTTGATTTCGCCAATGAGGTGGGTGCCCTTGATGCTGCCGCGAAAGCGGTTTTCGCCCCCGGTGGCTCTGTCGTTCCGCTTGGCGCACGCCATTCACAGCCGGCTCTGGCCACAACGCTGGAACGGATCGCCCGCGACGGCCGTGCCGGTTTCTATGACGGTCCGGTCGGCGAAGAGATCCTGACCCTTCTTCAGCGCCTTGGGGGGCGCCACCAGCCCGAAGATTTCGAGAATGCGGTCGGCGATTATGTGACCCCGATCAGCACCAGCTTCCGCGACCACACAATCTGGCAGTGCCCACCAAACGGCCAGGGCGTGATCGCACTTCTGCTTCTGAACATCATCAGCGGCGTCGACACCTATGGCGATCATCCGCTGTCCACCATGCGGATTCATCACGAGATCGAGGCCGGGCGTCTTGCCTATCGCGACCGCGGTGCAGTTCTGGCAGACCCGACACAGGTCGATGTGCCGGTGGCGCGGATGCTTGACCCGGGCTATGCCGCAGAGCTTCGCGCCCAGATCAGCGACACATCCCGCATTCATCCGCTGCCGCCGAGCGAGCTGCCACGTCACAAGAGCACCGTCTATATCAGCGTTGTCGATCGTGACCGGAATGCCTGCAGCCTGATCAACACCCTCTATGACGGCTTCGGATCCGGAATCATGGCACCGGAAAGTGGCGTGCTTCTGCACAATCGCGGACAGGGATTTGTCGTCGACCCGGACCATCCGAACGGCGTTGCCGGGGGCAAACGCCCGCTTCACACGATCATCCCGGCGATGGTGACAAAGGACGGCCGCGCCCAGCTCAGCTACGGCGTGATGGGCGGCGAATACCAGGCCTTTGGGCATATGCAGTTCCTGACCCGCCATTTTGACTATGGCATGGATGTACAGATGGCGCAGGATACAGCCCGTTTCTTCCCGGAGCCGTTCAATGATTTTGTCGAGGTGGAGGGGGCGATCCCCGAAGCCACCCGCGACGCGCTGCGGTCCCTTGGTCATGATATCCGGCCGGCGAAAAAGCCGATCGGTGGATCTCAGGCCATCGCCATCGACTGGCAGACCGGGCTTTTGACAGCTGGATCGGATCCGCGCAAGGATGGGTGCGCCATCGGCTACTGACGGGCACGGACGGGGGGAGGCTCATGCCGGATATCGACAAGGTGATTGATCTGTCCGCCTGCCCGCTTGGCGATGAAGGGTTCATCACCGCCTGCCGTGACCAGCTCGACCGCGACGGTGTGGTGACAATCCCGGGGTTTCTTCGCGAGGCCGCGCGCAAAGCTCTTGTCGCCGAGGCCGAGGCGGAGTCGCCAAACGCGTTCTTCACCAGCTCGACGCATAATGTCTATCTGACGCCACCGCGCCCTGAGCTTGGCGCGGCCCATGTCTTCAACCGGCAGATTTCCTCGTCAAAAGGCTGCATCACCACCGATCAGGTGCCGGCCGCCTCCGGGCTCCATGCCATTTATGGCGCACCGGCGTTCCGCAGGTTTCTGGCATGCGTCGTTGGAGAGACAGCGCTTTACGAATATGCCGACCCGTTATCCTCGATCAATGTTCATTACGCTGCTGCCGGCCAGGAGCTTGGCTGGCATTTCGACAATTCATCCTTTGCGGTGACACTGTTGTTGCAGGCGCCGGAAGATGGGGGCGCGTTCCAGTATGCCCGCGATCTGCGCGATGCAGATGCTGGCGAGCTGAACTTCGACGGTGTCGAGGCCGTGCTGGACGGACATACACCGCCGGAACTGCTGGATGTGTTGCCGGGAACGCTGGTGCTGTTTCGTGGGCGCAACTCGATGCACCGGGTCACCCCGACCATCGGCGAGCGCACCCGCATCCTTGTGGTGCTGGCCTATAACACGGAACCCGGCGTCGCGCTGTCAGAGGCGGCGCGGATGACGTTCTACGGTCGCCTCGGCTGAGGCAGGTTTACAGAACATCAGCAAGCTCGCGCGAGAAGACCGTCATCGCTTCGCCAAGGGCCGCGCCAATGGCGTTCACACCGCCTGCCGGCGTGGCATCTGCCAGCGGGGCACGTCCCCAGTAGCTTCGCGCAAGCAGCACATCCCCACCTGAAGCGGTCACGGTGGCGTCGAAATTCACCATCGCCTCCCCGGCCGGATCATAGGCAAAGCGCGTGACGGTAACGATCAGCCGGAAATCTGGCTTGTCGAGGCTGTCGGCAGTGCCAAAAACCAGATCGGAACTGGCATCGTTGAAGGCCGTCAGCAGGCTGCGCTCGATCAGGGTCGGGGTCGCCACATGCCAGAAATGGCCACGCTGCTCCTGAAAACGCATCGGGTTCTCACCGACGACCGTGACCAGGGACCGCCCGGATTGCAGGCCACGGACATCGACCCGCCGCAGCAGCACCGATCCGTTCATGCCAAAACTGACCGGCACGAGAAAGGACTCGAGATACCGGTTGCGAAGATAGGCAGCACTGACATTCACCGCGACCGAATCGGACTGGCGGCCCCAGTCGGCGGCCTGCCGCGCCAACGCAAAACTGTAGCTTGAGGTGCTGGCCACCTTGGCAATGGCAAGCTGCGCGTCAAAGGCCGCCCCATGCATGTCCTGCGCGTTGCGGCGTGCGCCAACAATGCCGGCGACATGCGTGCCATGGCCATGCGTGTCATTGATCCCGGTGCCGGTGAAGTCGCGCGCGCCGAAAATTCCGGCCGCAAGGTCGGGATGGTCAGCATCGACGCCGGTATCGGCGATGGTCACCAGGCTGCCAAGCCCGGTCCAGCCGCGCGCATAGGCGGCGCTGAATCTGGTGGCGGCAAGCGGTGCCCTGCTGCCGCCATAATGATATGCGGCTGTCTCGTAATGGGCCGGATCCGGAACAGTGCGTGGGGTCGGTACGCCACCTTCGTCTTTCGGCCCAGACTCATCGTGCAAACCACGCGCCGCATCGCTATCGGCGTCACCTCCATCGTCTATTCGGTCGCTGCCATCGACAAGCACCACAGGACCGGCTGTCGAAAGTCCGCCACCTCCGCCGCCGCCACAGGCGGCAAGGGACAGGAGCAGACAGGCGAAAACCGGGCAGACACACAGCAGGCGGAGGCCGGTACTGGCATGCGAGGGAGGGGAGGCAGATAAGGAGAACATGGTCGGTGGCCAGCAGAAGTTTGAACTTGGCCACCGGGTAACATTCAAAGTTGAAAAAGTAAAATTTAGGTAAAGACTCTCAAAAGCTTCAACCCAAGGTCTTCTTCCATCCGGATCGTCGATCCGCATAGATTTCCGATGATGGAAAATTTTAACATATTGTTTTATATAAAAATTTTAGAGGCAGACAAATCAGTGACTGCACCTAATCGCCTCAGCCCAATTTTCGGCTACACACTTATAAATAGAAAACAATCGTTAATATTTGGTGAAATCATCAGAGATCAGCCCGTCAGCGCATCAACCGGTCGAGGTGGCGTGCCAGATGCAGCGCCTCACGCCCGCTTCCATCCTCGATCTGGCAGCGGCAGGAGGTGCCGTCGGCGACAATCGCGGTATCGGCATCGGCTGCCCGCACGGCCGGCAAAAGCGAGGCTTCGGCCATGCGAATCGACACATCATAGGTGTCACGACCATAGCCAAAAGCCCCGGCCATGCCACAGCAGGATGTCTCGATGGTCTCGACCTGCGCGCCGGCAATGTCGCGAAGCACCGCTTCGGCAGGCTTCACCAGATCAAACGCCTTCTGGTGGCAATGGCCATGAAGCTTTACCGCCTCGGATGGTTTCGACAGCGGCAGATCCGGCCGGTCCGCCGCCAGAAGTTCGGCGAAGGTCAGCGTGGCCTCAGCAACGTGGCTGGCCTGGGCCGTGGCAAGCAACGCCGGAATCTCGTCGCGAAGCGCCAGCGTGCAGGACGGCTCGAGGCCGACAATCCGCACACCGCTGCGGGCCAGCGGGTAAAGTGCCGCGACCAGCCGTTCGGCCTCGGTGCGGGCCGCGTCAACCATGCCGGCAGACAGATAGGTCCTTCCGCAGCAGAGCGGCCGGCCCTCGGCCGGTGCCGGACAGAACACATCATACCCTGCAGCCCGAAGAACTCGCACCGCAGCGCGCAGGTTTTCAGGTTCGAAATAGCGGTTGAAGGTATCGGCAAACAGCACCACCGGCGTCCCGTCACCGGTTGGCGCGGTACCGATTTCATCATCCCGGAAAGCGTTGGCGTGCCAGCGGGGCAGGGACCGCTTCGTGGTGAAGCCGGTCACCCGCGAGACCAGCCCGGCCAGCCCCGGCACATGGCGCCAGACAGTTTGCAGAAGGTTGGTGAGGTTTGCGAGTTTCGAGGCAAGCGGGGCGTAGGCCGGCAGATGCGCGATCAGCCTGTCATGGAGCGGCACACCATGCTTTGCCACGCGCGCCGCCGTCACTTCGACCTTCATCCGCGCCATGTCGATGCCGACCGGGCACTCGCGCTTGCAGGCCTTGCAGGACACGCACAGCTTCATCGTCTCAGCCATCGCATCGCCTGTCAGCGCCTCTGGCCCAAGCTGGCCCGAAAGTGCCAGACGCAGCGTGTTTGCCCGGCCGCGCACCGCGTCGCGTTCATTGCGGGTGGCGCGGTAGGATGGACACATCACCCCGCCTTCCAGCTTGCGGCAGGCGCCATTGTTGTTGCACATCTCGACGGCGCCCTGCAGGCCGCCGGCCGCGCCCGGCCACTCAGCCCAGTCAAGAATGCTGTCGACACCCTCCACCTCATAGCCCGGCGCAAACCGGAACAGGCTGCGGTCATCCATTTTCGGGGCGTCGGTGATCTTCCCCGGGTTGAACATGCCCTTCGGATCGAACATCGCCTTGACCTGCCGGAACAGGTCGGGAAGCACAGGCCCGAACATCATGTCATTGAACTCTGACCGGACAATGCCATCACCGTGCTCACCCGAATGCGAGCCACCAAATTCGCGGACAAGGGCAAATGCCTCTTCGGCGAT
>NTKV01000012.1 GCA_002457745.1 SAR116 cluster bacterium MED-G06
ATATGCAGCCTGGAAGGCATCCCCCGACCACATGATCGCGGCACAGATGTCGCCATTCGCGATGTCGTTGATCGACTGGCTGGAATGGATGTAGCGAAGGTTCGGGCGAACCGCATTCAGGATTTCGCCTGCCATCTCGAAATCACCGGCATCGGTGCTGGTGCCATCGCCGCCCATATAGGCAATCACATTCGGCAGAACGTCGGTTGGCGCATCAAGAATGGCAATGCCGCAACCCTCGAGCTTCGAGGCATATTGCGGGTCAAGGATCAGCGCCCAGCTGTCCGTCGGGGCGTCGGCGCCAAGCCGCTCTTCGATCATCGCCACATTATAGGCAATGCCGGTGGTGCCCCACATATAGACCGCGCCAGCATTGCCGACACCGATTTGCTTGTTGGCAAAATTCTGAACCTGCATGTCCTGCTGGCTGTAGTTGGCGAGATTTGCCAGATCCAGGTCCTGATAGGCGCCAGCCTCACGGCCACGTGCCAGAAAATCGCCGGTCGGCACGACAACGTCATAGCCCGACGAGCCGGCCAGCATCTTGGCTTCCAGAACCTCGTTCGAGTCATACACGTCGTAGGTGACCTTGATGCCGGTCTCCGCCTCGAAATTGGCGATCGTGTCCTCGGCTATATAGTCCGACCAGTTATAGACGTTCAGTTCCTGCGCAACGGCGGCGCCTGCGGACAAGGACAGCGCCGCGGTGGCAGCGAGAATCGATGTCTTGCGAAGATATGTCATGAGGGCCTCCCTAGTTTCCAGCAGCTGCGTTCCGTCTTTGGCAGGCGCACTGCTGACACCCGTTAATTCACGCCGCCGAGTATGCGGTTCGGCGTCAAATCAAGTCAACAGCAACCATACGCCTGACCCCGGCGCGGCATCAGCGATCCAGACGCCGGTCCATCCAGTCACGGAACTGGTAGTAGCGACCAACCACAGGAAGGAACCAAGGCGTGCCGCGATAGGCCGGAAAGGCCGACAGTGGGCGCCCGGAAAAGGCGCTTTTGCGGTTCAGCTTGCCGGCTGCCAGCAGACCGGTGCGATGGCCAAGCCAGCTCATCATCACCACGCCGCTGCCATGGCAGCCAAGCGCGTGAAACACACCCGGAAGCGCCTCCGGCCGGCTTTCGTCAAGATGGGGCACCCCATCGCGAAGATAGGCAACATTGCCCCACCAGCCATGCGAGAGCCGGACGCCGGCAAGCTGCGGAAAAATGCTGAGCATACGCCCATGAAGAAGCCGCGCGCCAGCCGCCGGATCATGCCGCAGATAGCGTGCCCGTCCGCCAAACAGCACCCGCTTGCGGTCAGGTGAAGGCCGGAAATAGAACAGCAGACGTTTCGTGTCGGCGATCATCCGGTGCGATGGAAACAGCGCGGTGACGGCATCGGCGCCAAGTTCCTCGGTGGCAATCTGGTAGGATGGCACCGGCACCACGCGGTTTCTGTGCCAGGGGCTGAGATCACCGGAATAGCCATTGGTGGCGACAATCACCGCGCCAGCGCGGATGGCATGATGGCTTGTCTCGATCTCCAGACCGTCCGAGAGCTTCCTGATCGCCCCGGCGCGCATGCCGCCAAACAGTTTCACCCCGGCTGCCTCGGCGACCGACAGCACACCATGATGGAGCTTTGCCGGATGCACCGCGCCACTGCGTTCCAGAAGCATCCCCCCGCGATAGAAATCACTGGCAACATGGTCGCGGGTCTGCTCCTGCGGCACCATGGTGGCCCCTGAGTCGGCAATGTCGTTCAGACGGGCAAGCTGCGCCTGCTGGCGGGTCCAGGCGGCGCTGGTATGCGCCCCGACAAACCGCCCGCAGCGCTGATAGACAGCATCAATTCCCTCATCGGCGATGAACCGCTCGAACCAGCTGTAGGATTCAGCCGCCTCGGCAAGCATCTCGTCAGCCTGCGATGGCTCGATGACGGCGTGTTTGCCGACATTGACCCCGCCCGACACCATCCCGCCATTGCGGGTCGAGGCCCCGAAACCAAGCGGCCCGGCCTCGAGCACAACCACATCGCTGCCGTCCCGGGCCAGCGTGATGGCGGCGTGCAGACCGGCATAGCCGGACCCGATCACCACCACATCGGCCCGATCCGGCAGCGCGTCGGCGGGAAGGCCGGCCTGCGAATCACGCGGCACATGATCCCACCAGTAGGGGTCAGTGCGAAACCCGTCGGCAAGTATCGGATCCTTACTGTCCATCACATCCTCACACCCAGCCAAGTTCGATCTGGCGTTCAAAGGCGGTGGCGGCATTGCGCATCAGCATCGCAACCGTCACCGGGCCAACACCCCCCGGCACCGGCGTTGTCCAGCTGGCGACGTCGGCCACCGCATCGGTATCGGCGTCACCCACAATCCGGCTGGTGCCGTCGGAATCGGTGATCTGATTGATGCCGATATCGATCACCGCGGCGCCGGGCTTTATCATGTCAGCGGTCAGCAGCCCGGGCACCCCGACCGCCACCAGCACCGCATCGGCGCGGCGGGTGTGCGCGGCGACCGACCGCGTCATGTGGTGACAGACAGTCACAGTCGCACCTTCGGCCATCAGCATGAAGGCCGCCGGCTTGCCGACAATCTCGGAATGGCCAACGACGACGACCTCCATCCCCTCGATGGTCATGCCGGTGGCGCGGATCATCTCGACCGATGCCGCTGCCGTGCAGGGCGCAAGCGTGGTCTGGTTGTAGACAATGTTGCCGATCGAGGCCGGGTTCATCCCCTCGACATCCTTCAGCGGGTGGATCGCCGACTGCAACGAGCGGACGTTCAGATGGTCCGGCACCGGGCGCTGCAGAATGACGCCAAGCACATCCGGATCATCATTCATCCGGGCAAGGCGGCGCTTGCATTCTTCCTGCGTCAGCTCTGCCGGCCAGTGCTGTTCTTCGAAGGGCAGACCGACCGCGGCGGCGGCGCGCGCCTGTCCGCGGATATAGAGGGAAATCTCTTCGACCTCGCCAATGCCGACGGAGACCAGCTTTCCGACGCTGCGGTGCTTGCCAAGCCGCGCTATTTCGGCCTCGACACCCTGCAGGATGCGCTGTCTGACATCAGCGCCATAGAGCAGGCGCGGGTCGCGTTTGGTGATCATGCTACCTCCCCCAAGGAATGCACCGCAGTATAGGTGCCCGCCGGTTCCATGGCGATGGAATTCTGGCATCGGCAGGCCCCCGAATTCCGGCCCAAATCGTCAGTGAAGCCTTGGCTTTACAGTACATGGGGAAGCGTCTATAACCGGCGCGATTTACGTGGCCTGTCACATGTGTCGCCCGGGGGAGTATCCGGCGGCGCGGCGGTTCACACTCACCCTCAGTTAAAAGGAAGTCTTCATGCTTACCACAGCCGTTCTTCCGATCAGCCTCGGCATCGCCGGCCTGATCGCGGCCTTCCTTGTGTATGCGCGGATCCTTCAGACCCCGGCCGGCGAAGGCAGGGTCAAGGACATCGCTGACGAAATTCATCTTGGCGCAATGGTCTTCATGGCCAGCGAATACAAGCGTCTCGCAATCTTCTGCGTCATTTGTATCATTGCCCTGTACGCCAGCCTTGGCGCCGATACGGCTCTGTCCTTTACCCTTGGCGCGCTGTGCTCCGGCACCGCCGGCTATATCGGCATGTACACCGCCACCAAGGCAAATGTTCGCACCGCCGTTGCCGCCAATACCAAGGGCGCTGCCGAGGCGCTGAATGTTGCCTTCTTCGGCGGGTCGATCATGGGCCTGACGGTGGCGTCGATGGGCCTGTTCGGCATCGGCATCCTGTATCACTACATGGGCGGCACCGCCCACGGCATCGAGGCCATCGAAGGGTTTGCCATGGGCGGCTCCTCGGTAGCCCTGTTCAGCCGTGTGGGTGGCGGCATCTTCACCAAGTCGGCTGATGTCGGCGCCGACCTGGTCGGCAAGGTCGAGGCCGGCATCCCCGAGGATGACCCGCGCAACCCGGCCGTGATTGCTGACAATGTCGGCGACAATGTTGGTGATGTGGCCGGCATGGGATCGGACATTTTCGAATCCTACTGTGGGTCGATGATCGCCTCGATGGCTTTGGCAGCTTCCATGTCGATGGCCTCGGTCGAGTCTCTCGGCGGTGATCGTGCCGTGCTGCAGTTCATGCCGCTGGCGCTTGCCTCGACCGGCCTTGTCTGCTCGCTTCTCGGCATCCTGTCGGTCCGCATGTTCGCTGACAAGAGCCCTGATGTGGCGCTTCGCTTCGGCACCATCGGCTCGGCTGTGGTCTTCATCATCGCGGCCTATTTCGTGATCACCTTCATGGGCGCCTCCAGCGGTGTCTGGGGTGCGGTCATCGTCGGTGCCATCGGTGGTATCATCGTCGGCCTGGTCACCGAGTACTACACCGGCGGCGCCCCGGTCCGCAAGATCGCCAAGGATGGCGAGACCGGCCCGGCAACCATCATGATCAGCGGCCTTGCCGTTGGCATGCAGTCGGTCGCGATCCCGGTTCTGACCATTGCGGCGATCATCTTCTTCGCCAACATGTTCGCAGGCCTCTACGGCGTGGGCATGGCGGCTGTCGGCATGCTTGCCACGGTCGGCATCACCATGGCGATCGACGCCTATGGCCCGGTTGCCGATAATGCCGGCGGCATCGCGGAAATGGCCGAGATGGGCCCTGAGACCCGCGAGATCACCGACTCGCTTGACGAGGTTGGCAACTCCACCGCCGCCATTGGCAAGGGCTTTGCCATCAGCGCCGCGGCCCTCGCCGCTCTGGCTCTGATCAGTGCCTATATTGCCAAGGTCAGCAACGGTGACCCGACCTTTGTGCTCGCGATCAATGATCCGATGGTTCTTGTCGGCATGTTCATCGGGGGTGTCTTCCCGTTCCTGGTGAGCGCGATGACCATGACCGCTGTCGGTGACGCCGCCTTCGAGATGATCGTCGAGGTTCGCCGCCAGTTCAAAGAGATCCCGGGCCTTCTTGAAGGCAAGGCCAAGCCGGACACCGCCCGCTGCGTCGATATTGCGACCCGCGCCGCGCTGCGCCGGATGATCCTTCCGGGTTCGCTCGCCGTTCTGGCCCCTGTTGTCATCGGTTTCGGCCTTGGGCCGAAGGCGCTTGGCGGCATGCTTGGTGGTGCGCTGATCTGCTGTGTGATGATGGCACTGATGATGGCGAATGCCGGCGGTGCCTGGGACAATGCCAAGAAATATGTCGAGAAGGGCAACCTTGGCGGCAAGGGCTCGGACGTCCACAAGGCGGCTGTTGTCGGCGACACTGTCGGTGACCCGCTGAAGGACACCTCCGGTCCGGCGATGAACATCCTGATCAATGTGATGGCGATTGTCAGCCTGGTGATTGCACCGCTGCTGATCAACTGATCACAGCGACATATCCGAAACAGAAAACCGGCCTGCAACCTGCAGGCCGGTTTTTTTATGGGGGCGAGACGCTTTGCAGGATGCTGTGGTCGATGCCCTCGGCGGGTCAGGCAGCGCCCTCGTAATAGAGGGTGACGACATGCTTCGCCTCGGCGAAGAACAGCCAGCGCTCGACAAACATGCCGGCAACATGCGCCAGAAGCGCCAGAGCGAGTGCCGCGGTCGAGGCCGGCGCGACAAACAGCAACAGGATCGGCAAGAGCCCACCAAGCCCGATCGCGATCATCCGAAGCTTGTCAGCATGCTTGCGGGCAACGACAAAGCCCATTTCGTGCTGCAGGTAGTTTTCCTCGGTATGCGGCGGCATCAGCGGGCGCACCGTGCCAAGATCACCAAGGCCGGTAGCCGACTCGATGCTGCCGGCCGGCCGTGCCATACCGGCAAGACGCCACCAGGCGATCTTCACGCCCCAGGCGGACAGCATCAGAACAATGCCGGCCTGGGCCAGCGCCGCGGTGATCGGCAGCCCGAGAAGCGCCAGCATCGCCAACACCGCCAGAAGCCCGCCGGCCGCGGCGAACATCAGGTAGCAGATCGGGGTCAGCGGATGATACCAGCGCGCCACGGTCTTCAGCGACGCATAGATCATCGAGGTCGCATAGACGGTCACATAGATCAGCACCAGCAGCGCAAGATTGGCCCACATCGGCACGATGGTGCCGGTGTATCCGGCGGCAAACCAGCCGGCCAGCCCGGCCATGACGATCACCGCCAGCACACCTTCGCGCGACAGCCAGCTTGACCGCCATTGGCTCAGCGCGCGCCAGGCACGCTCCGGATGACCAAGATGGAAGGTCGAGCTGATCAGCCCGGCCCCGATCAGCGCCAGCGTGATCACGCCGACACCGATAACCGCCTCGCGAGTCATCAGTGGCAGAAGGCCAAGGACAATCCAGCCGGCAAGACCAAGGCCAAGACCCGAGATGGTGGTGAAGAAAATGATGGACCAGGCAGGCCGCATGATAAAACCCTCGTAATTCCAGATGCGATCAGCCAAGCCGCTCGAGCGTGCTGTCGACCCATTTCCAGAAACCTGTCGGCGTATCCGCCTCGGCCATCGCCACAAGCGAGACAGGCGTCTCGTCGGCAGCACGGCGCGGGCGCGGCGGCAGGTATTTGTTGACCGGCTTGGTGCCCTGCTCCGGCATCAGATCGATGCCGCCACGGTCCGCCACCATGCGGCTGACATCCGAATCCGGATCGCCAAGATCGCCAAAATGGCGGGCATTGGTCGGACAGGTGCGGACACAGGCCGGCTGCCTGTCCTCTTCCGGTATGTTGTCATTATAGATCCGGTCCACGCACAGGGTGCATTTCTTCATCACCCCTTCGGCCGGATCGAGTTCGCGCGCGCCGTATGGACAGGACCATGCACACAGGCCACAACCGATGCACCAGTCCTCATTGACCAGAACGATCCCGTCTTCGGCGCGCTTGAAGGACGCTCCGGTCGGACAGACCGTCACGCAGGGCGCCTCTTCGCAATGGAGACATGATTTCGGGAAATGCACGGTACGCGAGTCGGCCCCGTCGCCAGCCTCGAATGCATGCACCCGGTTCAGCCAGGCCCCTGTCGGGGCCGCGCCGTAGGCATCGTCATCGGCAAGCGGCGCACCATACCCGGCGGTGTTCCATTCCTTGCAGTTGACAACGCAGGCCTGGCAGCCAACGCAGATGTCGAGATCAATGACAAGGCCAAGCTTGATGGCCGAAGCCTCTGGCAACATCGTCATGACACGTCTCCCTTGCCGTTCTTTGTCCATTCCATGCCGTAGCGCACCATTTCGGGTGCCGCGCCCTTGCCGTTCATCCGTGGCAAGGTATCGAACTGCGGCCAGGATTCCGCCGGCTCGTCGGCAGCGGCCTTCTCAATCTTCACCCGCAGGTCGAACCAGGCGGCCTGACCGGTGATCGGGTCGGAATTCGACCAGCGCATGCCATCACCTTTCGCCGGCAGCAATTCATGGATCAGGTGGTTCAGAAGGAAACCCTTCTTCGCCTCCGGCGCATCAGCGTCAAGCTGCCAGGCGCCCTTGCGCTTGCCGATGGCGTTCCAGGTCCAGATGGTGCGGTCATTGACCCCGGCCATCACCGACACTGGCACGCGGATGCGCCCATGATGCGACGTCACCCAGATCCAGTCGCCGTCCGACAGATCATGCTCGGCGGCGAGGGCCTGCGAGATGAACATCGGGTTGTGGCCATGGATCTGGCGGAGCCAGGCATTCTGCGAACCCCAGGAATGGTACATCGCCATCGGGCGCTGCGTCAGCGCATGAAGCGGGAAGGCTTCCTCGTCGACAGCGCTTCCCTCGAAGGGCGGGTACCAGCTGGGCAGCGGGGTGAAGAAGCGGCTGATTCTCTGGCGATGATGTTCCGGCGGCTGCAGCTCGCCATGACCTTCGGCGGCAAGGCGGAATTTCTGCAGCACCTCGGAATAGATCTGGAAGGCATAGGGCTGCGGTGCATCATAGAAGCCCATCTCGACCGCGAAATCCTGATAGGCGGCGTTGGCCTGCTTGAAATACCGGGCTTCCGCCGGAATTTCGGTATGCCAGAAGGCGCCATTCTCGATATAGGCCTCAAGCTGCTTCGGGTTCACCTCGCCGCGGCCTTCGGCACCACCGGTCTCGCCGCGGAAGCCGGCCAGAGGGCCAATCCCGGGCTTGCGCTGGTGGTTGACGATGTAGTCGCCATAGTCTTTGAACTTGGCGCTGCCATCCTCGTTCACCATGCCGGGAAGCCCCAGCCGCGCACCAAGGTCGAGAAGCACGGACTGGAAGCCACGCACATCCCGATCCGGCTCGATCACCGGCCAGCGGATCGCATCGGCAACAGCGTCGGCCTCGCAGATCGGCCGGTCCAGAAGCGAGATCGCATCATGCCGCTCGAGATAGGTGGTGTCGGGCAGGATCAGGTCTGCATAGGCAACCATTTCCGAGCTGTAGGCATCGGAATAGATCAGCTTCGGGATCTTGTATTCACCGGTCTCGGGATCGGTCTCGGTCAGCATCTCCATGACGCCGCGCGTGTTCATCGAGGAATTCCACGCCATGTTTGCCATATACATGAACAGCACATCGACCGGGTAGGGATCACCTGCCACCGCGTTCGAGATGACCATATGCATCATCCCGTGCGCCGACATCGGGGCGTCCCAGCTATAGGCCTTGTCGATCCGCTGCGGCGCCCCATCGGCGTCGATGATCAGGTCTTCCGGCCCCAGCACATAGCCGAGCGGCGCGCCGCCAAGCGGGGTCTCGGGGGCCACCTGGTCTGGGCGGCCAGCCGGCTTGGGATGGGCATGCGGCGGCTTTGGATAGGGGGGCTTGAAGCGGAACCCGCCAGGGGCCTCGACCGATCCCAGAAGAAGCTGCAGCATGTGAAGCGCGCGGCAGGTCTGGAAGCCGTTAGAATGCGCGGAAATCCCGCGCATTGCATGCATCGAGACCGGGCGACCGACCATCTTGTCATGCTTTTCGCCCTTCCAGTCGGTCCAGGGCTGGTCGATCACCACCTCGCTGGCGAAGGCCGCCTCGGCAAGGTCAGCGGCAAACTGGCGGATCCGGTCAGCACTGATGCCAACCTTCGGCGCCACCGTTTCCGGCGCGTAATCATCGCTCAGATAGGATTCGGCCATCAGCACGAAGGCAGGCACCGCAATGCCGCCGCCCTTGACAGCGACCTCGCCCTGAAGCGCGGGTTTTGCCTTGGCATCACTGTGCGGAACCGGTGTGCCGCTGGCGCGGTCCAGCACCATCGGGGTATCATCCGCATCCCGCAGGAACAGCCCGTCATTTGCCGCGCCCGGATTGCGAATCACCAGCCAGGGAGCGTTGGTGTAGCGCACCAGATATTCGACATCGATCTTGCCGGCGCGCATCAGCTCGCGCACCAGCGACAGGATCAGCAACCCGTCGCTTCCCGGGGTGACACCGTACCAGTCGTCGGAAATGGCCGCATAGCCGGTCTGCACCGGGTTGACCGAGATCACCCGCGCACCGCGTGTCTTCAGCTTGCCAAGGCCGATCTTGATCGGGTTGGAGTCATGATCCTCGGCGACACCGAACAGCACGAACATCTTCGTCAGGTCCCAGTCCGGGGACCCGAATTCCCAGAACGCGCCGCCAAGCGTGTAAATGCCGCCAGCCGCCATGTTCACCGAACAGAAGCCGCCATGCGCGGCGAAATTCGGCGTGCCGAACTGCTGCGCCCACCAGCCTGTCAGCGCCTGTGACTGGTCACGACCGGTGAAGAACGCCAGCTTCTTCGGGTCTTTCTTGCGGATCGGGGCCAGCCATTCAACCGCGGTCTCCAGCGCCTCGTCCCAGCTGATCGGCTCGAACTGGCCGGAGCCACGCGGGCCAACCCGTTTCATCGGCGATGTCAGGCGCGCAGGTGAGTAATGCTGCATGATTCCGGCAGATCCCTTGGCACAGAGAACGCCCTTGTTCACCGGATGGTCACGGTTGCCCTCGATATAGCGGATCTTGCCATCGCGCAGATGCACATTGATCCCGCAACGGCAGGCGCACATATAGCAGGTGGTCTGACGAACCTCGTCACTGACCTGCGGTGCGGTATCTACCTTCGGTTCGACGCTCATTCCTGTTCCTCCTGACCGGCGATGGCGGCCAAAGCTAGTGATGCCAGACGCGCAGCTGGCGGGTCTGACCGGCTTGTCAGCATGATCGGCACGGCACCGCCGATGACAACACCGGCAGCAAGACCGCCGGCGCAATAGGCCAGCGCTTTGAATAACACATTGCCGGAGACGATGTCAGGCACGACGAGTGCGTCGGCTTGTCCTGCCACCGCCCCCATCTGGCTGTCAGGACCAATCCCCTTGATGGTTGCGGATTCTGGCGACACCGCAAGATCGAATGACAGCGGCCCGGCAAAGGCAGCAGCGGGATCAGCGGCAGCGGCGGCGGCGGCAATCTCCGCCGCCTCGATGCTGGATGGCATCGCCTCGAGCTGTGATTCCGTAGCCGACAGCACGGCGACGCGCGGATGTGCCGTGCCCATGCGGCGCAGCAATGCCGCCATGGCAAGCGCCGCTTCGGTGCGGGTACCGACATCCGGCGTGATGTTCACCGCCGCGTCACTGATCAGAAGCGGGGCACCGCCGCCGGGCGGCAGCATCGCGAAGATATGGACAAGCCGCCTGTCGGTGCGGATGCCCGAGGTCCGCCGGACAATCCTGCCCATGAAAATATCGGTGTGGAGCTGTCCCTTTATCAGACCCTGCGCGCGGCCATCCTGAACCGCGGCGACGGCCCCATCGATGGCACCCTGCTCGCCATCGGTATCGATCACCTCGGCACCTGCCAGATCCCACCCGATGGCGGCAGCATCGGCCTGAATACGATCCTCTTCACCGAACAGGATCGGGCGCGCCAGACCTGCAGTGATCGAATCCCGCGCTGTTTCCAGAATCGGCGCACCGATGGCCCGGACAAAGGCAACGGGGCGCGGGTCTGACAGTCTGGCCAGCGCCAGAAAATCCGGCGGACACTGATCATCGGGATCACGCAGGAAAAGGCTGCGTCCCGCCTGGTCTGATCTGCTCATATTCGAAATCCTCTGAAAACCCGCGCTGACCGGCGCGGCCCTAAACTGCGTCTTGTCCACGCTGCTGTCAATTCTCGCGACGCAGGTCTTCCACCGACGCGGCGAGTCTGGCAACCCCCTCCTCGATTCGCGCTTCCGGGATCGAGGAATAGGCAAGACGGAAATAGTTCAGACGGGGGTCATCCTGTTGAAAAAACGCATCCCCGGGCTCGATCAGGACACCGGCTTCGGCGGCGCGTTCGGCAAGGCGGCGCGCATCCAGCCATGTCGGCCCCTGTACCCAGAAGCTTGTTCCGCCGAAATGTGATGCTGTCTGGGTGAAAAGCTGGTGCCGGTCAAGCGCGGTCTGCAGCGCCATCCGCCGCCCGGCCAGATGACGTCGCAGCCGCCTGATCTGCGCGTCGTAATGTCCAAGCGCCATGAAGTAGGCCAACGTCCGCTGTGCATGACCCGGCGGGTGCCGCAGGATCAGGTGGCGCAGCGCCCGCGCCTCGTCGATCAGCGGTTCAGGTGCCACAAGATAGCCAAGCCGCAGCCCGGGAAAGACCGATTTCGACAGGCTGCCGACATAGATCACCCGGCCCTCACGATCCTGGGATTTCAGCGCCGGCGTCGCCGATTCAAGGAAATTCATCTCGAATTCATAATCATCCTCGATCACCAGGAAATCATGCTTGCCGGCAAGCTCGAGCAGTGCCCGCCGCCGTTCGGCCGGCATTGTGTGGGTGGTCGGGCACTGGTGGCTTGGCGTGATGAAGACAGCGTCTGTCCTGGCGAGAACCGCCTCGTCAAGGACCAGACCGCCATGATCCACCGGAAGCCCGGTGATGTGGGTGGTGCGCTGCTGCAGGATATCCCGCAGATCGGGGTAGACCGGATCCTCGATCACCACGCGCCGCTCCGGCGACACCAGAAGCTGTGCCACCAGATACAACGCGTTCTGTGCGCCAAGGGTAACCAGAATCTGCTCTGGACGCGCGGTGATTCCCCGCCGCGGCAGGCTTCGCGAACAAATATAGTTCACCAGCATCGGATCGTCGCTGAGACCAAAATCGCCAACCATCCGGCCGAAATTGCGCATACCGAGCGCCTGACGCGCACAGTCCCGCCAGGCGGTATGCGAGAACAGCTCGTCATCAACCTGCCCATAGACAAACGGATAGGGGTATTCGCGCCAGTTCAGCGGTTTGCGCACCGGCCGGATGTCACGGCAGGAACTGACCAGCTTTTCATGCCAGTCGATGCTGCTCTCGTCAGCAACCTCGGTTCCGTCAGGCGGTGTCACCGACAGTCTGGCAACAGGCGCCTCCGCGCTGACCACATATCCGGAGCGTTCACGTGGCTCTATATAGCCTGTGTCGATCAGCGCCTGATAGGCCAGCACCACCGTGTTGCGTGACACAGCAAGCTGTTCGGCCAGCGCGCGGCTTGACGGCAGCTTGTCGCCAGGCAGGATCGCCCGCGACAGGATCGCCTCGACAACCGACTGCCTGATCTGCGATTGCAGACTGGCTTCAGCCTTTGGATCGAGACTGATGATGAGATGATCTAGCATCGGCGTTCATCGCCACCTACAAACTGGCACCAGCATTCCCATAATCTGGTTCTATAGACTGTCGGTAGGCCTGTCTAGCGTGGTGAGGGCATGCCACCATCGGTCGCAGGACGGCGGTGTTCCGCCCGGACTAGACTGGCAGGCCTTTATCAAAGCATCATCACATCAAGACGGCCGGGTGCCATGATGACCAGCCGCCCCAGATATCGAAGGAGACAGGGATGTCCTACGACGTGAACTCGCTTGAAGCGCACTGGATGCCATTTTCCGCAAACCGTGACTTCAAGAAGAACCCCCGCATCGTCGTCAAGTCCGAAGGCATGTATATGTGGGACTACAAGGGCGGTCAGATCATTGACGGCTCTTCGGCCCTGTTCTGCACCCCTGCCGGCCATGGTCGCCGCGAGATTGCCGAGGCCGTCTACAACCAGATGCTGAACAACGACTACACCCCGCATTTCCAGCTGGGTCACCCCGGCTCGTTCGAGCTTGCCGAGCGTGTCTGCCGGTTGCTGCCCGACGAATTCAACCACATGTTCTTCACCAACTCCGGGTCGGAATCGATCGACACGGCGATCAAGATCATCCTTGCCTATCAGCGGGCCCGCGGCCAGTCGCAGCGGAATCGCCTGATCAGCCGCGAGCGCGCCTATCACGGCGTGAATATGGGTGGTGTTTCGCTTGCCGGTATGGTGCGCAACCGCGAGACCTTTGGCCTGACGCTGCCGAACATCTCGATGATTCGCCACACCTGGACCGAAGAGCAGCGCTTTGCCAAGGGCCAGCCGAAGACCGGCGCCGAACTTGCGATGGATCTTGAGCGGATCGCCGAAAACCTTGGCGGCAGTACCCTCGCGGCCGTGTTCATCGAGCCGGTGGCCGGCTCGACCGGCACCCTGGTCCCGCCGGAAGGCTATCTGCAAAAGGTCCGCGAGATCTGCGACAAGCACGGCATGCTGCTTGTGTTTGATGAGGTCATCACCGGTTTCGGCCGCATGGGCACCCCGTTCGCGACACAGAAGTTCGACGTGAGGCCCGACATCATCACCATGGCCAAGGCGATCACCAATGGCGCCATCCCGATGGGCGCTGTTGCTGTCACTGACGAGATCTATGACACGGTCACAAATGCCGCGCCGGAAAGCGCCATCGAATTCTTCCATGGTTATACCTATTCGGCCCACCCGGCGGCCTGTGCCGCCGGCATCGCCACCCAGAAGATCTACGAGGAAGACGGGCTGTTCGAGAACGCCGCCAACCTCGAGGCATATTTCCTCGATGCCATCTACAGCCTGAAGGACCACCCGATGATCGTCGACATCCGTGGCATCGGCATGATGGCCGGTGTCGAGGTCGCGTCCGACGGGGTCCCGGGTCATCGTGGCGGCGAGATGCAGAAGGCGATGTTCTGGAACGGCCTGCATGTGAAATGGACCGGCGACAACGCCATCATTGCCCCGGCCTTTGTCGCCGAGCGCAAGCATATCGACGAGATTGTCGACAAGTTCCGCAAGACCCTCGATGATATGATGTAGGAACCGGCTGGCGGCCACCGCCGCGTGCGATGGCCGCCGGCATCTTTGATCAAGGAACATTTCACCATGGCCGGACTGGCAGTCAGCGGCGGCGGCATCGCCGGTCTTGCAGCGGCACTGGCGGCATCACGCGCCGGCCATGACGTCACCCTGTTCAGCGGCAGCACACCTGCGGTGCTGACAGGCGGCGTGCAGATTGCCCCAAATGGCTGGGCCGCGCTGGAATCCCTCGGCCTTGCCGAGTCGGCGCGCGCTGTTTCGCTGCGGCTCAATGACATTACCGTGCGCGCGCTCGACAGCGGCGTTACCCTGATCCGGCTTCCGCTTGACGCGCCCTATGCCAGTTTCGACCGTGCCGCGCTTGCCGGGCTGTTCGACACCGCACTGTCAGCCACACCGGGTCTCTCGCGCCATAGCGCCAATCTTCGCCATATCCACCAGCAGCCGGCCGGCGTCACCCTGATCACCGACGATGGCGCAAGCCACTGCGCTGCCGGCCTCATCGCGGCGGATGGCGGCGGCGGCGCCGGGCGGCATCATGTGGCGTCGAACGGCAGCGCCGGCGTCCTGCAGAGGAAAGTCGCGATGCGCGCGCAAGTCCCGCTGGACAGCCTGCCGGCCCATTTCGCATTGGCAAGCAGCAATCTGTGGCTGGGACGCGGGGTTCATGTGGTGCATTACCCGATCGGCGCGATGCTGAACCTTGTTGTCACCATGCCGGCATCACGGGTCGTCGATGGCTGGCAGCAGCGGGTGATCCCGGCCACCTCGCCGCTGGCTGTTCTTGCCAATGCCGACATCACCTGGGTGCGAACCCCCCTTGCCATGGCCGAGGCAGCATCCTGCTGGCGGCGAGGACGGGTGGTGCTTGCCGGAGACGCGGCGCACTCGATGCCGCCACATCTGGCACAGGGCGCCGGCCAGGGGCTTCAGGATGCGGCCAGCCTCGCACACCACCTTGCCAGCGCCGATGATATCGAAGCGGCCTTTGCCGGCTACGTCCGCGAGCGTGCCGGTGATGTCTCCCGCATTGTCCAGAAAGCCGATGTCTCAGGAAAAATCATGGGACTGTCGGGCCCGGCAGCACATCTTCGCGACCTGGCGCTCAGTATGGGTGGCCCGCGGTTGATGCAAAGCTGGCTTGCCGAAGTGTGGGCCGCAGATCCGAAGCTGGCCTGACCTGACGGAATTCCGCCTCAGGCAAGGCCGCAGCTTCGCACCCGGCTCTCGAAATCCTCGCGGTTGATATAGGCACCCGCCATCTTGCGCTGTCCGCGAAACGCGCCGCGCCCATGCAGGATGCGCCAGTTATCAAAGACAAGCATGTCACCGGGCTGAAGCGTATAACGCCACTGCATGGCCGGATCGTTCGCCATGCCGTCGAAAGCGCGAATGCCGGCATAGAGCGCGCGCATGTCGTCATCGGCCAGCCGCACCGTGTCACGGTCGTAATTGTTGAAGCTGACCTGGGCCAGCGTACCGGTCTCGTCCAACCGCAGGATGGGGCGGCGGGCACGAAGCTCCACCCCGTCACCCTTGTACAGCCCGGTCACGCCGATCCGCGTCAGGTCAGCATGGATATGAGGCTGCGTCGCCTGCAGCTCGGCGGCGATCCGTGCCCCGTCAACCATGATCGATTCGCCGCCTTCGGCGTTATAGTCGACACAGAGAAGCAGCTGCACGCCGGGCGCGTCATGGCTGTAGGTGCCGTCGGTATGCGGACGCAGCTCCTTGGGTGTGTAGGCCGAATCCGCCATTCCCTCATTCGCCTCGAACTCGAACAGGCCACCAAAGATGGTCTGGCGGACATAGCCGATGGAATCGGCAACCTCCTGGACCGCTTCAAGGCTCCGCGGGCAAGCGGTCAGCACCGCAAACCCATGCGCTACAAGCCGCTGCATGAGCGGGGTCACACCATCCGGTCCAGCCAGCTCCTGATAGGCGAGCCGGACCGCCTGCGGATCCAGGCTGGCACCATCCCACGGCGCGGCTGCCGGGAGCCGCATCGGATCCGCAGCGTTGCTGAACTGTTGCAGGAAATCCGCCTGATAATGCGCCTCGATCTCCAGATCGGGCCAGTCGAGGATCAGGGCCGCGCCATCATCGCTGAGCCGGGCCGCCTGCGGGCGAATCATCGGGTCCACAGCGGCTGTGAACAATTCCCGCTGGTGGCTTCTGGAATCAAAGCTCTCCGGGTCGCGGGCATTGTCGCGAAGCCAGAAATAGTCGAAACCTGCAGCGCGCCCGCCACCGAATGACAGCGACAGCATATCGTCGCCAAGAACCAGATTATTCAGCATGACACCACTCCCTTGCCTGATCAGACATTACCTCCCGCACCCGGGGTGGACAAGCGCCGGCATACTTGGAAATGCAACGTTCCGATGCTACCGTCCGGCTCGATCAGGCCGGAAAGGACAAACGCCGCCAATGCCTCGCCTTCAGGATGACATGCAGGACGCGCTTCGCCGGCTTGGCGGTGCCAACGGACCGGGATATGTCATCGCGGCGCTGTACAAATTTGTCGAGCTTCCTGACCATCGCGACCTGCAGCCCCGCCTGCAGACAGTATGCGACACACATGATGTCCACGGCACATTGTTGCTGGCGCATGAGGGGATCAACGGCACCATCTGCGCCCGGCCAGCCGGCATGGCCGCGGTTCTCGACTGGATCGAGGCCGACGGTCGCTTTGCCGATCTGTCACTGAAATTCTCGGTGGCCGAGGATCAGGCCTTTCTTCGGATGAAGGTGCGCCTGAAGACGGAAATTGTCACCATGGGCCAGCCCGGGATCAATCCAGCGCACGCCACCGGCACCTATGTTGAGCCGGCTGACTGGAATAGCCTTGTTGATGATCCCGATGTGATGGTGATCGACACCCGTAACAGCTATGAAACGGCCATCGGCAGTTTCGCCGGCGCGGTTGACCCGCAGACCGACAGCTTTCGTGAATTTCCAGCCTGGGCGCAGGATCTGGCGGATGCCGAGGACCGCCCGAAAAAGCTGGCGATGTTCTGCACCGGCGGCATCCGCTGCGAGAAGGCCAGTGCGCTGATGCAGCAGATGGGCTTTGACGAGGTCTATCACCTGAAAGGTGGGATTCTGAAATATCTGGAGGAAGTTCCAGCCGAGGACAGCCGCTGGCAGGGGGAGTGCTTTGTCTTTGATGGCCGGGTCGCTGTCGATCACGATCTGCGCCCGGGCGGCTATGACATGTGCCATGCCTGCCGCATGCCGCTGTCCGAGGAGGACAAGGAACATCCGGCTTTCAGCCCGGGGATCAGCTGCCATCATTGCATCGCGCGCCATGACGCCGACAGCCGCTCGCGGTTTGCCGAACGGCAGAAACAGATCACCCTGGCGCGCCAGCGTGGCGAGGACCATCTGGGGCGTAGCCCGCGCAAACAGGCTGGCGACGAAAGCTAGCGGCCAGCACAGCTAGCGGACAGCACGGCTGGCGGCTAAAGCCCGTCACGCCCGTGCGGCGCGTCAAAATCGAGATCCGGGCCCACCGGCACAATGCCGGTCGGATTGATCGTGTGATGGCTGGCATAGTAATGCTGCTTGATATGCGGCATCACCACTGACTCGGCAATCCCCGGCATCTGGTAAAGCTCGCGCATATATCCGGACAGTGCCGGATAGTCGTCGATCCGGCGAATGTTGCATTTGAAATGGCCGACATAGACGGCATCGAACCGGATCAGCGTGGTGAAGAAGCGCCAGTCCGCCTCGGTGAGGCGCGCGCCCATGAGATAGCGGTTGGTCGACAGCCGCGCCTCCATCCGGTCGAGCGCGTCAAACAGCTTCGTCACCGCATCAACATACGCCGCGACACTTGTCGCAAAACCGCTGCGATAGACGCCGTTATTGATGTTCGCGTAGATGTCGGTATTGACCTCTTCAATGGCATCGCGCATCTCGGCCGGCCAGTAATCGTCACTGTTGCCGGTCAGATGATCGAACGCGCTGTTGAACATGCGGATGATTTCGGAGGATTCGTTGGAAACGATAGAGTTGGTGCTCTTGTCCCACAGCACCGGCACGGTGACCCGGCCGGTCGCGTCCGGCTGGCTGCGGGTATAGATCTGGTGCAGGAAGTCGGTGCCATGCAGCGCATCACCGGAAGCCCCGTATTCGTCAGTCTCAAAGGTCCAGCCGTGATCCAGCATCAGCGGATGCACCACCGACACCGAGATATGCGGCTCCAGCCCCTTCAGATGCCGAAAGATCAGCGTCCGGTGAGCCCAGGGACAGGCAAAGGATACATACAGATGGTAGCGTCCACTTTCGGCGGCGAAACCGCCATCGCCGGTCGGACCGGCACTTCCATCGGCTGTGACCCAGTTGCGGAAGCGCGCCGTGTCGCGAACAAAATGGCCGCCACTGGCCTTTGTATCATACCATTCACTCGACCACTGGCCGTCAATCAACTGTCCCATGGAGTTTTGTCTTTCAATCTTTTGCGACAGCACGGATGGCGTCGATATTGGCGCGGTAGCCGGCTTCGCCGTCTCCGCTGAAAATGGCCGAGCCGGCGACCAGCGCGGTGGCGCCGGCGGCGACGACCTGACCCGCTGTCTCCAGATTGATCCCGCCATCCACCTCGATGGTGATGTTGCGGCCGGCGACCATCTCGCGAATGGTCGCGATTTTGTCCAGCATCGGTGTGATGAAGGACTGGCCCCCAAATCCGGGGTTCACTGTCATCACGAGGATCAGGTCAAGCCTGTCGAGGATATGGCGAAGCACGTCTACAGGCGTATGTGGGTTCAGCGACACCCCGGCACGGCATCCCAGTTCCCGGATGCGGGACAGGGTCCGGTCAAGATGCGGACAGGCCTCTGCATGCACGGTGATGATCTCGGCGCCGGCATCGGCATATGATTCAAGCAGCGCATCAGGATTCGACACCATGAGATGCGCATCGAATGTCTTGCCTGTCACATGCCGCAGCGCCTTGATCACCGGCGGGCCAAAGGTGAGATTGGGAACGAAATGCCCATCCATCACATCAAGATGGATCCAGTCGGCTCCGGCCCGGTCGACCGCGGCCACCTCGTCACCAAGACGCGCGAAGTCGGAGGCCAGAATGGACGGTGCGATGATGATGTTGTCGGACACAGAGCCCTCCACGACAGCTGCCTGTTCGGCATGTGGTTGGTAGATAACGACCCGCACGGCAAAACTCAACAGCCGGCGTAAAGGATCTCCACCTGCAACGCTGCCTGAATTGCCGCAGGGGCTACCGGTCTAGCATGTTTTTCCGCTATAGTGCTGTCCTGCGTACAATATCGCCGGAGGATTGCGCCATGGAAGGCATGGTCACGACCACAACAAAGCCTGTTTTTTCCTGGGAAGACCCGTTGTATCTCGACCAGCAGCTCAGCGATGACGAGCGCATGGTTCGTGACAGCGCCCGCCAGTTCGCGCGCGATGTGCTGCTGCCACGGGTGATCGGTGATTACCGTGACGAGACCTTCGATGCGTCGGTGATGCGCCAGATGGGTGAACTAGGCCTTCTCGGCCCGACCATTCCCGAGGAATATGGCGGCGCTGGCGTCAATCATGTGGCTTACGGTCTTGCGGCCTATGAAATCGAAGCCATCGATTCCGGCTACCGGTCGGCGATGTCGGTGCAGTCCTCGCTGGTCATGCACCCGATCCACGCCTTTGGCACCGAGGACCAGAAGCAGCGGTTTCTGCCCCGCCTTGCCAGCGGCGAGATGATCGGCTGTTTCGGCCTGACCGAGCCCGATTACGGATCAGACCCGGGTGGTATGGTGACAAAGGCGGTCAAGGTCGATGGCGGCTATCACCTGAGCGGTGCGAAGATGTGGATCTCGAACGCCCCGATTGCCGATATCGCGGTTGTCTGGGCCAAGCTCGACGGCGTGATTCGCGGCTTTGTCGTTGAACGCGAGAACGCCGGGTCCGGCTTCACCACGCCAAAAATCGAAGGCAAGCTGTCACTTCGTGCATCGGTCACCGGATCGATCCAGATGGACAACGCCTTTGTTCCGGAGGGCAATATCTTTCCCGAGGTGACAGGGCTGAAAGGGCCGTTTTCCTGCCTGAACAAGGCGCGCTTCGGCATTGCCTGGGGCACGCTTGGCGCGGCGCAGTTCTGCTATGACGCGGCGCGCAGCTATACCCTGGACCGCAAGCAGTTCGACCGTCCGCTTGCCGGCAACCAGCTGATCCAGCTGAAGCTGGCCGACATGCATACCGAGATCAATATCGGACTTCAGGCCTGCCTGCGGGTGGGTCGCCTTCTCGATGCCGGCAACTGTCCGCCAGAGAACATCTCGCTGGTCAAGCGCAACAGCTGTGGCAAGGCGCTGGATATCGCCCGCAAGTCACGTGACATGCATGGTGGCAACGGCATCGCCGAGGAATATCACATCATGCGCCACATGATGAATCTCGAGACGGTAAACACCTATGAAGGAACGCATGATGTGCATGCGCTGATCATCGGGCGCGCCATTACCGGCATTCAGGCCTTCACCGGCTAACATGGTGACCGAGATGTCCGGCGCCCTGTCGCATCTGCGGGTGCTCGATCTGTCACGCATTCTGGCTGGCCCCTGGGCCACGCAGATGCTTGGCGATCTCGGTGCCGATATCATCAAGGTCGAACGCCCGGGACGGGGCGACGACACCCGAAGCTGGGGACCACCTTTTGTCGACGACATGACAGGTGATGCCGCCACGGACGCCGCCGCGCGCTCGGCCTATTTCTGTTCAGTCAACCGCAACAAGCGCTCTCTTGCCATCGACATCACGGCGCCGGAAGGGGCGGATATCCTGCGCCAGCTTGTGCGCGAAGCGGATGTTCTGGTGGAGAATTTCAAGGTTGGCGGGCTTGCCAAATATGGGCTCGATTACCCCACGCTCAGCGCCATCAACCCGCGACTTGTCTATTGCTCGATCACCGGCTTCGGACAGGATGGCCCGGACGCGGCGCGCGCCGGCTATGATTTCATGATTCAGGGCATGGGCGGGTTGATGAGCGTCACCGGCGAAGCTGACGGCATGCCGATGAAGGTCGGCGTCGCCCTTGTCGATGTGCTGACCGGCACCAACGCCGCCACCGCCATTCTGGCCGCCGTGATGCATGCGCAGCGCTTCGGTAGCGGGCAGCATATCGATATGAGCCTGTTCGATGTCAGCGTTGCCAGCCTGGCGAATCAGGCATTGAACTATCTGGTCTCCGGCACCGCACCGGGACGGCTTGGCAATGCCCATCCCAACATCGTGCCCTATCAGGCTTTTGCCACCGCTGACGGCCACATCATCCTTGCTGTCGGCAATGATTCGCAATTCCGCAAATTCTGTCAGATCGCCGGGCTCGACGGGCTTGCCGACGATCCGGATTATGCCACCAACAAGGCGCGGGTGATGAACCGGGTCGCCCTGCTGCCGACGGTCGAGGCCGCCATGGCGCGCCAGACAACAGCCTGGTGGCTGCAGAATCTGGCCACCGCCGGCGTCCCCGCCGGGCCGATCAACAGCATTGATGCAGCGCTGCATGAACCCCAGGCGCGTCATCGCGGGCTGGCCAGCGAAATTGCCGATGACCTGAACGGTGCCATCCCGACGGTGACAAGCCCGATGCGGATGTCGGCAACACCGCCGCGTGCGACGCTGGCGCCGCCACGCCTCGGCGCACACAGCCGCGAGGTGCTGCAAGAGGTGCTTGGGCTTGATGCGGCACAGCTCGACCGGCTCACAGAAAACGGCGTTATCGCGACGCCCTCCTGATCAGGTTCTACCCCGATCAGGTGCTACCCCGATCAGGCAGCGCCCTGGTCAGGTGCGCGGCGCGTCTGTCTGGTCGCCGGACGACCGGAACAGACGGCGAAGATGCGCCGGATCGACAATCACCGTCGCCACACCGCCGATGACAATTGCGCCACCAAGCATCACATGCGGATCCGGTGTTTCGCCAAGGAAGGTGACAGCACCCAGAATGGTCGAGACCGGCAGCAGCAACAGCACCGGCATCACCATCGGCACCGGATATTTCGACAGGATGAAAAACCAGGCGGAATAGCCGATCACGGTCATCACGATGCCAAGATAGAGAACCGTCCACCAGGCTGACGCCGGCGCCGAGATCAGCGCCGGTAGCGGATTGCCCTCAAGCAGCACCGAGGCAAGAAGCATTTGCGGGGCGGCGATCACGCCGATCCAGGCTGTCAGCTGAAACCCGCTCAGCGCATCACCAAGGCGACGCACCATCACCTGGCCTATGGCCCAGAACAGACATCCCGTCAGGATCAGCATCACGCCCAGCATCTGACCGGCAAGCGACGGGGCACCAACGATGGTGACAATACCGGCAAGCGCCAGACCGGTGCCGGCAAGCTGCCGCCTTGTCGGACGTTCCTTCAGCATCACCGCCGCAATCACTGTGCCGAACACCACCTCCGACTGCACCAGCAGAATGGCCGGCGTGGCGTCGATCATCGACAGGCCGGTAAAGCTCAGGCCGTACTGGAACGTGGCCGAAATCAGCGCAATCATTGTCAGCTCGCGCCAGTGCCCCCGCGGCAGCGGCACGAACCAGACAAGCACCATGGCGGCGATGGCAAAGCGCATTCCCATCAGCAATAGTGGCGGGAAATGCGACAGCCCGGCCTTGGCCAGCGCAAAGCCGAACCCCCAGGTCATTGGCACCAGCAGCGCGACAAGAAGATGCCGCGGCGTCATCCGGCGCGGCCGCTCATCTCGTCGAGAAGCCTGCCAAGAAACTGCAGCCCTTCGTCGATGGCGTCCTCGGTAATATATTCATCGGGCTGGTGCATCTGCGCCATACCGCCCGGGCCGATGACGATGGTGTCCAGCCCGGCAGCCTGAAAATAGGAGCCGTCAGTGCCAAACGAGACCACACCGGGTGCCTGGTTGGTCCAGAGCCGCGCCACCAGATCGGCGGCTGACGATATCTCGCGCGCCTCCAGCGGCGGCACATCACACAGCATTTCGGTCACCACCTCACAGTCGGGATGGGTGGCGCGAAGAGCCGGCAGAATATCTGTCGCCACAAAATCCTCGACCTTGCGGCGAAGGAGATGCGGGTCCTCGCCGGGATGCGCCCTGATTTCCCAGTCAAGACTGCAGCTGTCCGGAATGATATTGCGGGCCTCGCCGCCGCGGATGGTTCCCACTGACAGCGTCGAATGCGGCGGATCGAAGGGCGATCCGTCATGCGGTGCGCCGGCACACTCATGCGCCAGCTGTTCAATGAAGGTGATGAGTCTTGCGGCGGCAAAGATGGCGTTCACACCCTCGGCCGGTTTTGAGGCATGACCCGCCGCCCCGCGGATATGGGTGACAAGCTCCATCCCGCCCTTATGGCCACTGATCGGTGCCATTTCAGTGGGCTCGCCAATGATCGCAATGCGCGGTTTGGCCCCGCAGGAAGCCAGAAATTCCGGCATCCTCTCGGCCCCGAAACAGCCAATTTCCTCATCGAAGGTAAAGGCAAGATAGAGCGGCTCGGTCAGGGACCCGGCATGGGCCTGGAATTCAGGTGCCTGCGCAAGCGCCATCGCAAGGAAGCCCTTCATGTCAACGGCACCGCGGCCATAGAGCCGTCCACCCTCGCGACGGAGCCGCCAGGGGTCATCTTCCCACCCGGCTGCATCCGCAGGCACCACATCAAGATGCCCGGACAGAAGAATGCCGCTCTCGGCACCCGGGCCTTCCTGCGGCCCGATCCGGGCCAGAAGGTTGAACCTTTCACCATCCTCATGCGCGTCACGCCAGCAGCTGATGCCATGATCGCCAAGCCAGCCTTCGATATAGGAGACAATCCCGTCATTCGGCTGCAGGCTGACACTGGGAAAGCCGACGAGATCAGCAAGGATGGTGATGGCGCGCTCGCGAAGCGGATGCGGTGCGGCGTTCATCCGCCGACCACATGCACATGCTGCGGAAAATCACACAGACGAAGGCAATCATCGCGCCGCACATGCAGGGTTTCGCTGAGCTCCATCCCCCAGTCATCCATCCACATGCCGAGAATGACATGGACAACAGCATTCTCGGGAACAACCGTCGGCTCCTGCGGGCGGAAGGACAGGGTGCGCTCTCCCCAGTCGGGGGCATAGCCAACCCCGATCGAATAGCCGATCCTGCTTGGTTTTTCGAGACCGTAGCGGTCCAGAACGCCCTGCCAGGCGGCATGAACATCTCCTGCGACAACCCCGCTCTTCAGGCTTGCCATGACCGCGGCCATACCCTCCTCGACCGCCTCGGCGGTGCGGCGCAGATCATCCGGCGGCGTGCCGAGATGCACCGTGCGCGCCAGCCCGACATTGTAACGCCGGCGGCAGGCACCAAGCTCGAACGCAATCGTCTGGCCGTCCTCGAGACGGGCGTCGGTCCATAGCGGATGCGCCGTTTTCGCCGCTTCACCGGCAAGGATCAGCGGGTGAAGGGCCGGCATATCGCCACCGGCATCCGGCATGCCCCTGATCTGGGTGGCGGTGACATCTGCCATCAGGTCACACTGGCGGACCCCGGGACGCGCCCCGTCCCAGGCGGTCTTCATCGCGGCTTCGGCAATCCGCGCGGCATCACGCATCACCACAAGCTCGGCCTCGCTCTTCACGAGACGCTGCCAGTTCACCAGAAGATCGGCATCGACAAAGCTGGCATCGGGAAGTCCTGAGCACAACGCCGCGAATGCCCGCGGGGTGAAGAAATAGCTGTCGCTCTCATATCCGATGCGCGCCTTTGCAAACCCGTGACCCGCCATCCATTCGGCAAGATATGCCATCGGGTGTGTATCGGTGCGCTGCACCAGATTTTCCGGGTAGGGAACAACCTGTGCCGGTGTCAGATAGGTGGTGAAGCTGGCCGCGCCGGCATCCATCAGCCGCCCCATCCAGAACGGCCCGTCATGCATATCGACCAGCATCATCTGCGGGGTATAGAAGGACCAGGCGTCATACCCTGTCAGCCAGTTGATGTTGTCAGCATCGCCAATCACCAACGCATCGAGGCCGCGGGCCGCCATCTCGGCACGAACGCGGGCCAGACGCGACTCATACTCGGATTTCGAGAAGGCAGGCGCCATCGCCCTACTCCGTGTCACGATAGGTTACGCCGGGGCAGACGCACAGCATTTCATAAAGCAGATTGGCTGCCAGCAGCGCGGTGTTTCCATGCGGGTCATAGGGGGGTGACACCTCGACAAGATCGGCCCCCACAAGTGTCAGCCCCCGGCAACCGCGAATGATCTCGAGCGCCTGTATCGGGGTCAGCCCCCCGATTTCCGGCGTGCCCGTGCCCGGGGCAAAGCCGGGATCAAGGGAATCGATATCAAAGCTCAGATAGACAGGCCCGTCGCCAAGCGCGGCGCGCGCCTTGTCGATCAGCGGCGCTGCCGACTGATGCCACAGCTCTTCGGCCTGGACCACGGTGAAGCCCTGGTCGCGGGCCCAGTCAAAATCCTCAGCCGTGTAACCGGTGCCACGAAGCCCAATCTGCCAGGTGCGGTGCGGGTCGATCAGCCCTTCTTCCACCGCCCGCCGAAAGGGCGTGCCATGGGCGATCTTCTCGCCGAACATATGCTCGTTGATGTCGGCATGTGCATCGACATGGATCAGCCCCACAGGCCCGTGTTTCGCGGCAATCGCACGAAGCACCGGCAGAGTCAGGGTGTGATCCCCACCAAGGGTCAGCGGGATCACATCATGCGCCAGCACCTCGTTATAGAAGTCTGTGATCCGCACCACCGAATCCTTCAGATCGAAGGTGTTGATCGGCACATCCCCCAGATCACCGACGCGAAGCGAGTCAAACGGGGCGGCGCGGGTCCACATGTTGTAGGGGCGCATGAGTACCGATTCGGCCCGGATCTGCTTTGGTCCGAGACGAGTGCCGGACCTGTTGGAGGTGCCTATATCAAGCGGAATGCCAATGAACACGACGTCCATGCCGGCCGCGCTGTCCACAGGTGGCAACCGCATCATCGTTCCCGGGCCGGCGAAGCGTGGCATTTCGTTGCCACCAAGCGGCTGCGGGAAGGTCCGATTGTCGTCACTCATCGCGAAGGCTCCTAGCCATCATCGCATAGCCGCGCCGCGTGCCAGCGCAGATGGTCTTCCATGAAGGTCGAGACGAAGTAATAGGCATGGCCATATCCCGGCTGCATCCGGAGGTGCAGATCGGTCAGCCCGCCTTTGCAGACATCTGCCAGAAGCCACGGGCGCAGCCCGTCATCCAGAAAGACATCGGCATCACCCTGATCGATCAGGATTTCGGGAAAGGCGTGACCGTCCTCGACAAGGGCCACCGCGTCATAGGCACGCCAGGCGGCTTCATCCGCGCCAAGGTAACGGGAAAATCCGTTGGCGGCCATTTCGGCGGTCATCGGGTTGACGATCGGGGCAAAGGCGGAACAGCTGCGGAACCGTTCGGTATTGCGAAGCGCCATCACCAGTGCGCCATGCCCGCCCATTGAATGCCCGAAGATCCCCTGCCGGTCCATGCGAAGCGGAAACTGATCCGCCACAAGCGCCGGCAGATCCTCCAGCACATAGCTGTACATCCGGTAATTGGCGTCATAGGGCGCTTCGGTAGCATCGACATAGAAGCCTGCCCCGCTGCCGAATTGCCAGTCATCCTCATCCGGCACATCCGGACCGCGCGGGCTGGTATCCGGACAGATCACGGCAATCCCGAGCTCGGCAGCGGCGCGGCGATACTCACCCTTTTCCATGACATTGGCATGGGTACAGGTCAGCCCGGACAGATACCACAATACCGGCACCGGCCTGTCCTCTGCCTGCGGCGGCAGATAGACAGCAAAGGTCATGTCGCATCCGGTGACCGACGAGCGGTGACGGTAGACCCCCTGGACACCGCCAAAGGATTTGTCAGTGGACAGCGTTTCCATGGTGACCCGCCCTAATAGACGACGACGGAGCGGATGGATTCGCCCTCATGCATCAGATCGAAGCCCTTGTTGATCTCCTCGAGGCCGAGCGTGTGGGTGATCATCGGGTCGATCTCGATCTTGCCATCCATGTACCAGTCGACAATCTTCGGCACATCGGTACGTCCGCGCGCGCCACCAAAGGCGGTGCCGCGCCAACTGCGCCCGGTGACAAGCTGGAACGGACGTGTCGAGATTTCCTGACCGGCGCCGGCGACACCGATGATGATGGATTCGCCCCATCCCTTGTGGGCACATTCCAGCGCCTGGCGCATCACTGTGGTGTTGCCGATACATTCGAAGGAATAATCGGCCCCGCCACCGGTGAGTTCGACAAGATGTCCGACAAGGTCATCGCCATGGTCGGCCGGGTTGACGAAATGGGTCATGCCAAAGCGCTCGCCCCAGTCCTTCTTGTCATTGTTCAGGTCAACACCGACGATCATGTTGGCGCCGATCATCCGCAGACCCTGAATCACGTTCAGGCCGATGCCACCAAGTCCGAAGACCACAGCGTTGCATCCTGCCTCTGCCTTGGCGGTGTTGATCACGGCACCGATGCCGGTGGTCACGCCGCAGCCGATGTAGCAGATCTTGTCGAATGGCGCGGCCTTGTTGACCTTGGCAAGCGAGATTTCAGGCAGAACCGTGAAATTGGCGAAGGTCGAGGTGCCCATATAATGCAGGATCGGCTTGCCATCCAGCGAGAAGCGGCTGGTGCCGTCAGGCATGACGCCCTGGCCCTGGGTGGTGCGGATCGACTGGCACAGGTTTGTTTTCGGATGCAGGCAGTACTCGCATTCGCGGCATTCCGGCGTGTAGAGCGGAATGACATGATCGCCCGGTTCGAGGCTGGACACCCCGGGGCCGACCTCGCGGACAATGCCGGCGCCCTCATGCCCGAGAATGGCCGGGAACATGCCCTCCGGGTCGGCACCCGACAGGGTAAAGGCATCGGTGTGGCAGATGCCGGTGGCCATGATCTCGACGAGCACCTCGCCAGCGCGCGGGCCATCAAGATCGACCTCCATGATTTCAAGGGGCTTGCCGGCTTGCACGGCAACTGCGGCGCGGGTCTTCATGATCTTCCTCCCTCCCCGGCTGACCCGGGCAGCTTCACTGTTATCTGCGGTCACGATGGCATGACGGCCCGGCCTGCACAAGCGGATTTGCCAGCGGCAGCAGGCCGTCCTCAGCGCTGTTCGGATTGCCAGCCGGGATGGAAAAACGGCGTGTCATTGGCCCGCGCCAGCGGGGCACGGCCAAGGATGTGGTCCGCCGCCTTTTCGCCGGTCATGATCGAAGGGGCGTTCAGATTGCCGTTGGTGATCCGCGGGAAGATCGATGAATCAGCAACACGAAGCCCTTCGACACCGATCACCCGGCACTGTGGGTCGACTACCGCCATGGGGTCGTTGACCGCGCCCATCCGTACCGTGCCGCACGGGTGGTAGGCGCTCTCGGCATGATCGCGGATGAACCCGTCGATGTCCTCGTCCGAGGTGGCCGTCTCGCCAGGCTGAATCTCGGCCCCGCGATAGGGGTCCATCGGCGCTTGCTGGATGATGTCGCGGCTCAGCCTGATACAGCGGCGGAATTCCTCCCAGTCGTCCGGGTGGCTCATATAGTTGAAGCGAATTTCAGGCGACGTCACCACGCTGTCATCGCGGATATGGACATGTCCCCGCGATTTCGAGCGCATCGGCCCGACATGAAGCTGGAAGCCGTGCCCTTCGGCCGGAGCGGTGCCGTCATAGCTGATCGCCACCGGCAGGAAATGGTACTGGATATCGGGATAGGCAATGCCGGCAGCAGACCGGATGAAGCCCAGCGTCTCGAACTGGTTGGACGCCCCGAGGCCGGTCTTGAAGAACAGCCATTCCGCCCCGATCCGCGCCTTTGCCAGAAGCCCAAGATGGCGGTAGAGGGTGATTGGCTGCAGACAGGCAATCTGGAAATAGACTTCCAGATGATCCTGGAGGTTGGCCCCGACACCGTTTCGTTCGACCAGCGGGGTGACACCAGCCGCCTGAAGCACCGGTCCGGGCCCGATGCCGGAGCGCTGCAGGATGGCTGGTGAATTGATCGCACCGGCGGACAGCACCACTTCTGCCTTGGCGCGAACCTCATGGCGGGCGCCGCCACGGTAATAGGCAACGCCGACAGCACGGCCTCCCTCGAACAGGATGCGCTCGACCATCGCGCCAGTCACCAGACGCAGATTACCGCGCTTCATCGCCGGCTTCAGATAGGCATTCGCCGCTGACCAGCGTCGCCCTTTCCACACCGTCATGTCAGCCGGGCCAAACCCCTCCTGACGGTGGCCGTTATAATCGGGGGTTGCAGCATAGCCGGCCGCCTCGGCGGATTTGACAAAGGCATCGTGAAGCGGATTGTCGCGCGGCCCGCGCGTGACATGGAGCGGGCCAGACGTGCCACGCCACGGCTCTTCGCCGCCATGCGAATGTTCCATCCGCCGGAAGTAGGGCAGCACATCGGCATAGCCCCAGCCGGCAGCACCGGACTCTTCCCAATGCGCATAATCACCAGCATGGCCCCGAACATAGATCATGCCGTTGATCGAGCTTGACCCGCCGATCACCTTGCCGCGCGGGCAGACAAGCGACCGTCCGCCGAGCGCAGGTTCCGGTTCGGCAAGATACCCCCAGTCATAGCGTTTCATGTTCATCGGATAGGACAGCGCTGCCGGCATCTGGATCAGCGGGCCGGCATCACTGCCCCCATATTCCAGCACCAGAACGCGCGTCGTCCCATCTTCTCCAAGCCGATAGGCAAGCGCGCTGCCAGCCGACCCTGATCCGATAATGATATAATCGTAATCCCCATCCATAGCGCCACTATCTGAATCCCTGCCAGAGCCGTCAAGCACAGCCGGTTCAACCGGCAATTTTCTAGAGCAATTTTTGGGAAAATTTTCTAGGGCAATTTTCTGACGGAATATTCTGCGGCAATTATCTCTGGCAATTATCTCTGGCAATTTTCCACATGATTTTTTGGGGGG
>NTKV01000013.1 GCA_002457745.1 SAR116 cluster bacterium MED-G06
ATGCCGTGACGGGCAGACAAACAGGTCGGCACCGCGAATCACCGCCTGCGGATCCTCCTGCCATCCAAGGAACCTGACCCGCTCGGCGACGCCAAGCTCGGCAGCCAGCGCGGCAAGCGCCTGCCGGTCCGGTCCGTCTCCAGCCAGCCAGAGGGTACCGTCATCCAGCCTGGCAAAGGCCCGGATCAGCGTATCAAAGGCCTTGTTCGGGTGAAGCCGCCCCAACGCCGCGATCACCGGTCCGTCATGCCGGGATCCGTCAAAGATAGCGCCATCAATGCCGTCGGGGACAAAATTGATCTGATGGTGGACGCGGTCCGCGGGCACCCCTTCGCGCACCAGATAGTCGGCGATTCCGCGGGTGTTCGCCACCAGCCAGTCGCAGTGCCGGTAATATTTCAGATTATAGAACCCGCCAAGTCTGGCGACATGGGGAATGCCTGTTCGCGGTGTCATGCCGGTTGCCCGGTTCATCCAGCTGAGAATGACAGTGGCGCGGCTTTTGCGTATGGCGGTGGCAAGCTGGCGTTTGTGGAGCACGGCCATCAGCGAGGAGAAGGCGCAGCCCTGTGCCGGCACCCCGGCGGCGGCAAGCCGGTTCATGCGTCCCGGATCAGGCTTGATCATCACGGTCTGTGTCACGCCAGCTGTCGCAAACGAGGCTGCCAGACGTTCGAAGAACAGTTCGGCCCCGCCCTGCGCTGCCCCGGCCATCGTCTGGAACAGCCGCAGGCCGCTTGCGGCAGCTGGCGAATCTGGTGCGTCGGCATGAGGTTTCGGAGTGCGAGGCAAGGCGTGTCACTATCGAGATGCTAAGGGTGAAGGCGGTATTTCACCCCGCCACCGGTTCTGGCGCAACCGCTAAAACACCGAAAGCGTCTGCCGTGCCGCCAGCATCCTGCAAAGGATGCTTTTTACATTGCCTTCTTGCCGCCCGGTACGGCACCCTGTCGGCAGACGGGATGAACAGGAGATGATCATGACCACGGTCACTGTTGATATTGACGAGGCGCGCAGCGATCTTGCCGCAATCTTCCGCTGGACGGTCCGCGAGGGCATGCATGAGGGGATCTCCAACCATTTCTCCTACGCGGTGTCGGATGACGGGCAACAGTTCCTGATGAACCCGTTCGGCATCCATTTCTCGAGGCTGAAGGCCAGCGACATGCTGCTTGTCGATGCGCGGCATCTCGATGACGAGATCAAGCCGCATATCGACGCCACAGCCTGGGCCATCCATGGCGCGATGCACCGGAACAACCCGCAGGCGCGCTGCATCATCCATCTTCATTCGCATTACGCAACGGCGCTGAGCGCGGTGAAAAACCCGGTGCTTCCGGCGGTCGACCAGACCACCGCACGTTTTCACAACCGGGTGGCGATCGATGACGGGTTCGACGGAATGGGTCTTGGCGACGAGGCGGAGCGGCTGTCCACCCTTCTTGGCAACAAGATGATGATGATGATGGGCAATCACGGTTTCATGACGGTTGGTGACAGCCCGGCGGTGGCCTTTGACCTTGCCTATCATTACGAGCGCGGCTGCCGCACCTATTTGACGGCGCTTGCCAGCGGGCTGGAACTGTCGGTGCTTGATGACGACGTTGCCGAAAAGACAGCGCACCAGTGGGAGGTCTATGGGGACGCACCGCAAAAGCACCTTGCCGCACTGCGGAACATTCTGGATGAGGAAGAGCCGGATTACCGGCATTGATGGGAGCGGCCATGAGCACCACAGACCTGACACTCGACGAAATCCATGCGTTGGCGCATGACGCGATGACCGCGAACGGATGCGATGCGGCAAATGCTGGCGCGCTTGCCGACATTGTGATGCGGGCTGAACGTGACGGGTCACATTCGCACGGGCTGTTTCGCATTCCGGGGTATGTGAAGGCGCTGAAGAGCGGCAAGGTCGACGGAACCGCCAGCCCGACGGTGACGAAAAAGACCCCGGCGGTGATCACCTGCGAGGGACATGGATGTTTCGCCCCGCTGGCACAGGCCACGGCGTTGCCGGTGCTGGCCGAGGCGGCGCAGGAGATCGGCATCGCGGCCCTGTCGCTGACCGGCATCCATCATTTTGCCGCCCTCTGGCCAGAGACCGAATATCTGGCTGATCGTGGGCTGGTTGGCATTGCCTGCACCGCCTACATGCCGATGGTGGCGCCGGTCGGATCCTCGACAAAGCTGTTTGGCACCAATCCGATTTCCTTTGCCTGGCCGCGCCCGGGACATGGCCCGGTCTGCTATGACATGGCTACGGCGGCGATGGCGATGGGCGACATCCAGATCGCCGCCCGTGACGGACGCGAGGTGCCGCTCGGCACCGGTCTCGATGCCGATGGCCATGCGACAACCGATCCGGCGAAGATTGCCGCCGGCGTGCTGCTTCCCTTTGGCGGGTACAAGGGATCAGCCATCGCGCTGATGGTTGAGCTTCTGGCCGCGGGCCTGACCGGTGAACGCTTCAGCTATGAAGCCAAAGAACATGACAATGGCGATGGTGGCCCGCCGCGGGGTGGCGAGATGGTGATTGCCATGTCACCTGAGCTGATCGCCGGCCCGGGATGGGAGGCGCATGTCGAGGCGTTCATGGACAAGCTGACCTCGCTTGAGGGGGTGCGGGTGCCGGGGGCCCGGCGGCACAAGAACAGGCTGGATGCCGGGCCACGCGCCATCAACAGCGCCCTTGTCGAGACCATTCGCGGCCTTCTCTAACGGCCTTTCCAGACAGGATCCCGCTTTTCGGCAAAGGCCTTGAAGCCCTCCATGCCGTCCTCGGAGTGATACAGCTTGTCGACCGTGGCAAGCTGCATCTTCGTGACCCGGTTCATCGCGTCCTGGAATTTCATCGCCTCCGCCTCGCGCGCCACTTCCTTGATGGCGGCAAAGACCAGCGGTGGGCCGGAGGCCAGCAGCCGTGCCAGCTCCCACACCCGATCATACAGCGCCGGGCCATCCGCCATCATCTCGTTCACAAGCCCCCAGCGATGCGCCTCGGCGCAGTCCATCCAGCGGCCGGTGAACAGCATGTCCATGGCCACATGATAGGGGATGCGCTTGGGAAGCTTGATGGTGGCCGCGTCGGCAAGGGTGCCGGCACGGATTTCCGGCAGCGCGAAGCTCGATGCTTCGGTGGCAAGAATCATGTCACAGGACAGCGCAAGTTCGAAACCGCCGCCGACGCACATGCCTTCTACCGCAGCAATCACCGGCTTGTTCAGGTCGCGAAGCTCCTGCAGTCCGGCAAATCCGCCAACCCCATAATCGCCGACCACAGAATCCCCCGATGCAGCCGCCTTCAGGTCCCAGCCGGCAGAGAAGAATTTCTCGCCGGCGGTGCGGACGATACAGACGCGAAGCTCGGGATTGTCGCGAAAGGACTGGAACGTCTCGCCCAGGCGCTGCGAGGTGACCAGATCGATGGCGTTTGCCTTTGGCCTGTCCAGCGTGACCTCGAAGATATGGTCCTCGGTGCGGGTCCTGATGACATCGCTGTCGGTCATGATGCGTTCTCCTCTTCTGGTCTGGCCGCAGTGTTCCATATCACCGCGTCGAGGGCCAGCACCCCGCCGCCGGACGGCGCCAGCATCAGCGGGTTGATTTCAATCTCGTCGATGGCGGGTGACGTCTCGATCAGGTCACATAATGTCTGTATGGCGGTAACCGCTGCATCAATGTCGGCGGCGGGCCGCCCACGATAGCCGGTCAGCAGCGGCGCCAGCCGCAGCCCGGCCAGCGCGGCACGAATCTCGTCCCTGCTTGCCGGCAGGATCAATGTGGCGACATCGCCAAGCAGTTCGGCCTCCACCCCGCCGGTCCCGACTGTCAGGCTGATGCCATAGACCGGGTCACGTCGCAGCCCGACCAGCAGTTCGCCGGCAGGTGGCGGCGCCATTTCTTCAACAAGAAAACCCCTGGCGGCGCTCATCGTGGATGCCGCCCCGGCCAGCGCGTCATGCGTCAGGCCAAGCCGGACCAGCCCGGTCTCGCTCTTGTGCGCATGGCCAAGCCCCTTCAGCACCAGCGGAGCGGTCAATCCGGCTGCGGCCTCGGCCAGCCTCGACGGCGCGGCGGCGACGGCACCCTGCGGCACGCCTATCCCTGACTCGGCCAGCATCTGTTTCGCCGCGGCCTCATCGACAAGCTGGCGATCCGCTGGCGGGGGGCTGGCAGGGTGCGGCTGCCAGCAATCCTGTTGAACCGGCTGCGCGGCAAGCTCGATGGCGCGAAGCCCGTGCTCGAACCCGCAGAGCGGCAGAATCCCCTGGTCGATCAGGCTGATGGCCCAGGCCTCGGACAGGCCTTCGGCAAGGCTGCCAAGCATCGCCACCTGTGTGCCGCTGTTCTCTCCGGCCTGCTTCATCGCCGCCACCGCCGGATGCCAGGCGGCATCGCTGCACCGGTCGCTGCGCGGAAAATCGATCACCAGCACCGACAGATCGATCCAGTCGCCCATCATCGCGGCGAAGGTGTCGGTCATCTTCGCCTCGTCCCCCCAGATGAAGGTGTGATAGTCGAGCGGGTTTGCCAGCGCCACCAGCGGGCCAAGCGTCTCGGCAAGCTGCCTGCGGTTGGCGTCGGGGATCTGTGGCCAGACAAGCTGCCGGGAGCCGGCCAGATCGGCTGTCAGCCCGGCCTCGCCGCCGGAACAGCACATTGCCGTCAGACGGTTTCCGGGCAGTCTTCCAAACAGATGCAGGATCTTCAGAACCTCCATCATCTCCTCTGGAGACGTGGCCTCGATCACGCCGCATCGCGCCAGAAATGCAGAAGACGCCGCGCCATCTCCGGCCAGTGCCGCGGTGTGTGAACTGGCAGCATCCCGCGCTGCTTCGGTCTTTCCCGACTTGATGGCGACGATGCTTTTGCCAGCGGCAGCGGCCTCGGCAACCATCGCGGCGAAATCACCGGCATCGACAATCCCCTCGATATAGAGGCCGGCCGCCGTGACCCGCGGGTCGGCCAGCAGACTTCGCGCCATGTCGGCAAGACTTGTCTGGGCCTGGTTGCCGACACAGGCCGTATAGGCGATGGGAACGCCGCGCGCCTGCATCGAAATGTTGATGGCAATGTTCGATGACTGGCTGATGATGGCGACACCGCGATCGACAGCGCGCCCGCCATGCTGGTCAGGCCACAGCATCGCCCCGTCCAGATAGTTCAGAACGCCGTAGCAGTTCGGGCCAAGAAGCGGCATGTCGCCGGCAGCCTCGACAAGCTGCTGTTGCAGATGGTCATCACCGGTCTCGGCAAAGCCGGAGGCAAAGCAGACCGCGCCGCCACACCCCATCGCCGCCAGTTCCGCTGTCACCTCGATCACCGCATGCCGGTTGATCCCCAGAAAGGCGGCGTCGGGTGCTGACGGCAATTCCGAAAGGCTGCGGAAACAGGGGATGCCATGGATTTCGTCACGCTTTGGATGGACCGGCCAGATGTCGCCGTCAAAGCCGGCTTTCAGACATTGCTCGATGACATTCTCGGCCCACCATCCGCCAAAGACGGCAACCGAGCGCGGACGGAACAGACGCGACAGCCCGTCCATCCTATCCCCCGAGCGGGCGCAGCAGGTCGCGGCTGATGATGTGCCGCTGGATTTCCGATGTGCCATCCCAGATTCGCTCGACCCGTGCGTCGCGCCAGAACCGTGCCAGCGGCAGGTCATCCATCAGACCCATTCCGCCATAGACCTGGATCGCCTCGTCGGTGACCCGCGCCAGCATCTCCGACGCATAGAGCTTCGCCGAGGCAATCTCGCGGTTGGCTGGCAGGCCCTGATCCAGCCGCCAGGCAGCCGACAGCGTCAGCCAGTCGGCGGCGTCGATCTCGGTGATCATGTCGGCAAGCTTGAAGCTCACCCCCTGGAACTTGCCAATCTGCTTGCCGAACTGCTTGCGCTCGACGGCGTAGTTCAGCGCATAGTCAAAGGCCCGGCGGGCCCGGCCGACGCACATGGTGGCGACAGTGATGCGGGTGGCATAGAGCCAGGTGTTCATCACCTCGAAACCACCATCGACCTTGCCAAGAACCTGACTGTCGGGAAGACGGCATTCCTCGAATTTCAGGATCACATTGTCATAGCCGCTATGCGAGACCGAGTTGTATCCCGGCAACACCTCGAACCCGGGATGGCCGCGATCGACAAGGAAACAGGTGATCCGTTTCTTTGGGCCATGCGGTGTGTCATCAACGCCTGTGGCCACAAAGACAATGAAGAAATCGGCGTGGCCGCCGCCGGAGATGAAATGTTTGGTGCCGTTCAGCACCCAGTCGCCGCCGTCGCGCCGGGCGGTTGTGTTCATGCCGCGGACATCCGATCCGGCATCCGGCTCGGTCATCGCCAGCGCGTCCATCTTCTCGCCGCGCACAGCCGGCATCAGATAGCGCTCGATCTGGTCACCCTCGCAGGCCATGAGGATGTTCTGAGGCCGTCCGAAGAAATGCGTCAGCGCCATCGAACCGCGGCCAAGCTCGCGCTCGAGAAGGGCAAATTCCAGATTGTTCAGGCCGCCGCCGCCGACGTATTCGGGAAAATTCGAGGCATAGAACCCCATCTCCAGAACCTTCGATTTGATTGCTTCACCCATCTCCTCCGGCACATGGCCAAGGCGCTCCACCTCATCCTCGAGCGGATAGATTTCGGTCTCCACAAAGCTGCGGACGGTGGAGACGATCATCTCCTGCTCTTCGCTCAATCCGAACTGCATGGTCGTTCTCCTCGGTTTCAGCTGCCAATGGCGCGGCCAGCGCCTTCGGGGCGCGGCAGGGCGTCATGGGCTGCTGCCAGCTCGGCAAGTTTTGCCGCCACCGCGTCGGATGGCAGGCTGGACGAGCGGCTGTTGATATCGACATGGATCAGCATGTGCTCACCGGTGGCAAGAAGCCGTGGCTCCTGGCTCTCACCGTCGCCTCCGGCAGCATAAAGATGGTGGAACAGCTGCAGTTTCTTGCCAGCGCCGTGAAGCACCTGTGAGGTGGCAAAGATCTCGCTTCCTGCTGTCACCTCGTCAAGATGCCGGATATGTGTCTCGACGGTGAAATAGCTGCCGCCGGCGGCAAGATAACCGGCATCAACACCGATCCGGCGCATCACCGCGTCGGTGGCCATCGAGAAACAGTCAAGATAGCGGGCCTCGTTCATATGGCCGTTATAGTCGGTCCAGGCGGCTGGCACCTGCTGGCGCATGGTCTCGATCGGCCGGTCTGTGCTGTCGTCAGCGGCGGCGGCCGGCACCATGTCATAGAGCGCCGTTTCCCAGGCAGACAGGGTGCGCCCGGCGCCCCAGTCATTCGCCTTCAAGGCCTGCATGATGGCGACAAGATTGTCATCGCGAATCCGTTCAAGCTCGCGGATCGAATGCATGCCGGACTGCGTGTCAGACTGGTCGGAAATGGTCTTTACCAGCTCGTCGGTCAGCTCTGGCACATCCATCAGCTTGGTCCAGGGCCATTTCAGGCAGGGGCCGAACTGCGCGATGAAATGCGCCATGCCGGCCTCGCCGCCGGCAACACGATAGGTCTCGAACAGCCCCATCTGTGCCCAGCGCAGGCCAAAGCCGAAGCGGATGGCATCATCGATTTCCTCGGTGGTGGCGATGCCGTCCTTGACCAGCCAGAGCGCCTCACGCCAGACAGCCTCAAGGAAGCGGTCAGCGACAAAGGCCTCGATCTCCTTGCGGATGCGAAGCGGATGCATGCCGATGCCGGCAAAGAAGCTGGCGGCGCGTTCGATGTTTTCCGCCGTCGTGGACCGTCCGCCGACAAGCTCCACAAGCGGCAGCAGATAGACCGGGTTGAACGGGTGCGCGACAAGAAGCCGTTCCGGACGGTCCATCTCGTCCTGGAGGTCGCTTGGCAGAATTCCCGAGGTCGAGGATGTGATCAGCGCCTCGGCAGATGCTGCCGCCTCGATCTCGGCATACACCGCCTGCTTGACATTCAGCCGTTCCGGCACGGCCTCGACGATCAGCTCGGCCCCGGCCACCGCATCGGCGATGGAACGGGCGAAGATCATCTCTCCCGGTGCTGGAAGGGGTGCCATGGTCAGCCTGCCGATGGCGTGCTCGGCATTCGCCATCACCTCGGCGACTTTGCGCGGGGCTTCGGGATCAGGGTCGAAAATGCCGACATCGACACCATTCTGGATCAGCCGCGCGACCCAGCCGCCACCGATCACGCCACCACCGATGACCGCGGCCCGAACCGGTTTTCTCGCTGCTGTCACGGGTGCTGAACCTGCTGATGTTGCCATATCGCAAACTCCTTGAAGAGCGGGCCGGGGCTAGACTGGCGCGCGCTTGGTCAGCTGAAGCTGCTCGCGCACCGCGTCCGGCCCGATGATGCTGGCGCCCATAGTCTCGACGACAGTGACGGCCTTCTCGACAAGCTGGGCGTTGGTGGCGAAGACCCCGCGCGACAGATAGAGATTGTCTTCCAGCCCGACCCGCACATTGCCGCCGGCAAGTATAGATGCCGCCGGATAGGCCATCGCGTTGCGACCGATGGAAAAGGCGGAAAAGACCCAGTCCTCGGGCACATTGTTCACCATTGCCAGAAGTGTATTGAGATCATCCGGCGCGCCCCAGGGGATGCCCATGCACAGCTGTACCAGCGCTGGACTGTCGATATGGCCCTGCTCCGCCAGATATCGCGCAAACCACAGATGGCCGGTGTCAAAGGCTTCGATCTCCGGCTTCACGCCAAGCGCCTGCATCTGTTTTGCCATCTCGACCAGCATCGCGGTGCTGTTGGTCATGATGTAGTCGCCATGACCGAAATTCATCGTGCCGCAATCAAGTGTGCAGATTTCCGGACGGCAGTCCGCGACATGCGCCAGCCGTTCTGTCGCCCCGGCCATGTCGGTGCCGGTGGCGTCCGGCGGCAATGGTGTTTCCACGCCGCCAAGCACCAGATCACCGCCCATGCCAGCAGTCAGGTTCAGCACCACATCTGTCTGTGAGTCGCGGATCCGTTCAGTGACCTCACGGAACAGCGCCGGATCGCGCGATGGCGCCCCGGTCTCGGGGTCGCGGACATGGCAATGTACAACAGCGGCGCCGGCACGGGCCGCCTCGATGGCGCTGTCGGCAATTTCGGCCGGGGTGACCGGCACCTTGTCCGACTTGCCGGTGGTGTCGCCCGAGCCGGTGACGGCGCAGGTGATGAAGACGTTGCGATTCATGGCGAGCGGCATGGCGGTCTCTCCTCCTCGCGGCCCGATGGGGTTTGCGTGAACCGGGACGCATGGTGTGGAATTCGCGATCACATTTTCGCAAATTCTTCCGCATTGCAACCGCTTTGAAAGCTGGCGTGGCGCTTCCTCGGACTTCGCTCTGGCCGCGGCTTCGAATCCGGCAGAAACGGAACAGAAACTGGCGGTTTTCTCGCACGTCACAGGCCGGTCTGCGCAAGCATGAATAGAGGGCAGATGCCGATGGGGAGAAAGGACAAGAGCGCCATGAACGCGCCAGGACGACCGGTACGACGTGGCCGCAAGCAGCGGCCCGGGGATTCGCAGCCATCGCAGATCGACTGGCGCGACATCCGCAACCATATGGCGCCGCTGGCGCCGCTCAGCGCCGACCAGATCGAATCCGTCCATCTGGCCTCGCTTCGCCTTCTCGAGGAATACGGGATAGAGGTGATGAGCGAGCGGGCCCGCGATGTCTATCGCCGCGCCGGAGCCGAGGTGGATGACGCCAGCATGGTGGTGCGCGCCGACCGTGGTCTGATCGAAGCCGCCATCGCCAGCGCGCCATCCTCTTTCACCCTGACGCCGGTGAATCCGGCCCACGCGCTGTGCATCGGCGGTGATCACATCCATTTCGGGATGGTGTCGGGCGCACCGAATGTGCATGACATACGGGGTGGCCGGCGGAGCGGCAATTTCGCCGATTACAAGAAGCTGATGAAGCTCGGCCAGAGCTTCAATGTCATCCATTTCTTTGGCAACCAGACGCTGGCACCGAATGATCTTCCGGTGAACACGCGTCATCTCGACACCTGCTTTGTCAATCTGACGATGACCGACAAGGTGTTCCTGTCCATGTCGATCGGTGAAGGGCGGGTGCGCGATGCGGCACGGCTGACCGCCATCGCCCGCGGGCTGACCATGGACCAGCTTGCCAAGGACCCGACATCGATCACCAACATCAATATCAATTCGCCGCGCAAATTCGACACCGAGATGTCGGCGGCGGCGATGGCCATGGCCGAGATGGGTCAGGCCACGGTGATCACGCCCTTTACGCTGATGGGGGCGATGACGCCGGTAACGCTGGCAGCCGCCCTGACGCAGCAGAATGCCGAGGCGCTGTTCGGCATTGCCCTGACGCAGCTGGTGCGGCCAGGCGCGCCGGTGGTCTATGGCGGCTTCACCTCGAATGTCGATATGAAGACCGGTGCCCCGGCGTTTGGCACGCCGGAAAACACCCTTGCCAACATTGCCGGCGGACAGCTGGCGCGGCGCTACAGGCTTCCCTACCGGACAAGCGCCTGCAGCGCGTCGAACGCGGTTGACGCGCAGGCGGTGTGGGAAACGCAGATGGCGCTGTGGGGCGCGGTCACCGGCCATGGCAATCTGATCTACCACTCCGCCGGATGGGGTGAAGGCGGGCTTGTTGCCGATTTCGAGAAGGTGATCGTCGATTGCGAGATGCTTCAGGCGATGGCCGAATTTCTCACCCCGCCAAGCTTCTCCGATGCCGATTTCGGCTTCGCCGCGCATGACGAGGTCGCGCCGGGCGGCCATTTCTTCGGGGCCGGGCATACCATGGAACGCTACCAGTCTGCCTTCTACAGTCCGTTCCTGTCGGACTGGTCGAACAACGAGAACTGGCGCGACGCCGGTGGGCGCACCACCACCGAACGGGCGATGGAGATCTGGCCCAGAATGCTGGAGGCGTATGAACCCCCGTCAATGGACCCGGCGCGCATCGAGGAGATGCAGGCCTATATCGAGACACGGCGGGCCGAAATCGGCAGTGGCGAGCCCTAGGATCGGCCGCACCGGCCAGCTTGCGATTTGGCAAAAAGCCGGTACATTCTTCCTCTCTGTTTTCTACTTTCCAGACCATGGGGTATCGACGCATGACTCTTTCGCATTTCATCGGTGGTGAAGAGGTGGCTGGCAGCAGCGGCCGCCAGCAGGATGTTTTCAACCCGGCCACCGGCGCGGCGACAACAGCAGTGCCGCTGGCGAGCGGTGCCGAGGTGGATGCAGCCGTGGCAGCGGCAAAGGCGGCGCTCCCCGCATGGTCGGCGACGCCCCCGGCGAAGCGCGCCCAGGTGATGTTCAATTTCCGCGACAGGCTTCGTGACAATCTTGACGAACTGGCGACGCAGATTTCGGCGCAGCATGGCAAGACGTTCGATGACGCAAAGGGTGAAGTGGCACGCGGTCTCGAAGTGGTGGAATTCGCCTGCGGCATTCCGCATCTTCTGAAGGGCGAATACTCGCCCCAGGTTGCCGGCAATGTCGACAGTTTCTCGATGCGTCAGCCGGTGGGTGTTGTTGCCGGCATTACCCCGTTCAACTTCCCGGCGATGGTGCCGATGTGGATGTTCCCGATGGCACTGGCCTGCGGCAACACCTTCGTGCTGAAACCGTCCGAGCGCGACCCCGGCGCGCCGATGATGCTGGCCCGCCTTCTTGCCGAGGCCGGCCTTCCCGAAGGCTGCTTCAATGTCGTGCATGGCGACAAGGAGGCTGTCGACGCGCTTCTCGACAATCCGGATGTCGGCGCGATCAGCTTTGTCGGCTCCACAGCCATCGGCAAATACATCTATTCGCGGGGCTGCGCGAACGGCAAGCGGGTGCAGGCGCTGTGCGGCGCGAAAAACCACATGATCATCATGCCTGATGCCGACATGACCCAGGCTGTCGACGCGGCGATGGGCGCGGCCTATGGCTCTGCCGGCGAACGCTGCATGGCGATCTCGGCGGTGCTGGCCGTCGGTGATGACACTGCAGACCGGTTTGTCGAACAGCTTGCCCCGAAGGTGCGCGCGCTGAAGATCGGCCAGTATGACGAGCCTGGTGTGGAGATGGGCCCGGTGATCACCGCCGAGGCAAAGGCACGGATCGAAGGCTATATCGACCAGGGCGAGAAGGATGGCGCCGAGGTGGTTGTTGATGGCCGCGGGCTGAAGCTTCAGGGCTATGAGGACGGTTTCTTTGTCGGTGGCACGCTGCTCGACAGGGTGACCCCTGACATGTCCTGCTATCGCGACGAGATCTTCGGGCCGGTGCTTTCGGTGCTGCGCCCGCAGAGCTATGAGGAGGCGCGCCAGCTGGTGATCGACCATGAATATGGCAACGGCACCGCCATCTTTACCCGTGACGGTGACGCGGCACGTGATTTCGCGACCAACGTCAATGTCGGCATGGTCGGCGTGAATGTGCCGATTCCGGTGCCGGTGGCCTATCACAGCTTCGGTGGCTGGAAGGCCTCGATGTTCGGCGATCATTCCATCCATGGCATGGAAGGGGTGCGTTTCTACACCAAGCTGAAGACGGTGACGGCACGCTGGCCATCCGGAATCAAGGAAGGCGCGGTCTTCAACTTCACCGCTGGAAGCGAGGTGAAATAGCCGCGGCCTGTCACGGCAACGTTACTTGCATGAAAAAATGAGCGCTGCCCAGAATCGGGCAGCGCTTTTTTCATGCGCACAATTCTGGGGAGACGAGAGATGACAGCAACCGACAAGCCAGCGCCGAATCCCGTCGGCTGGTTCGAGATCTATGTCGCCGACATGGACCGGGCAAAGGGGTTCTATGCCGATGTGACCGGCGCGCGGTTCACCCTGGCCCCGATGTCGGGTGGCGAGATGGAGATGTGGTTCTTCGACGCCGCGCGCGGGGCGGAAGGGGCCGCTGGCGGGTTGATCCGCCACCCGATGCGCAGCCCGAACATGGAAGGCACGCTTGTCTATTTCAGCGTCGATGACTGTGCCGCCGCGATCACCCGCGCCGGCGGGCACGAGGTGCCGGTGTTTGTGGACAAGCAGTCGATCGGCGAGATGGGCTTCATCGCCATCATCGGTGACAGCGAAGGCAACTCCATCGGGCTGCACAGCTGGGTGTAACCCCCCTACAGCAACACCTTGCCGGGGTTCAGAAGATTGTCCGGGTCCAGCGCCTGCTTGATCGATTTCATCATCGCATAGGCCACCGGGTCCTTCAGCTGTTTCATGTCATGCTGCTTGTCCAGCCCGATGCCGTGTTCGGCGCTGATCGAGCCGCGCCATTTCACCACGATGTCGCGCACCGCGTCCTTGATCGCCTGCGCCTCTTGCGGGTGGTCCTTCGGGTCGGCGTCGTAGGGGCGGGCGTTGATATGCAGATTGCCGTCACCCATATGGCCGAACGCCACACAGAAGGGCCCCGGTGCCACCGCGGCAAAGGCGGCTTCCATATCGGCAATCACCCCGGGAAGGTCGGACACCTGAAAGCTGATGTCGTTCATCACCCACGGGCCGTGCCGCTGCATGGCGTCAAGCGTGCCCTCGCGCATTGCCCAGAAATTCGCCCGTTGCGTGTCCGATTGCGCGATCACCGCATCCTCGACAAGCCCGGCCTCGAAGGCATCGCCAAGGATTGATTCCAGCAGCGCCGACAGCGCCACTGTGCCGTCCGGCCCGGGGGCGGCATCCTCCGGCCGCGCCGCGCCAAGCTCCATCAGAACCGCCAGGTCCGGTGCCTCGTCGAAGACCGGGCTGACATGGTCAAGATATTTCACCGACAGCTCATACATCAGCTTTCCGATCAGCTCGAACGCCTCGACCTGGCCGCCGCTGCGCGACTGCGTCATGTTCATCAGCTCCAGCGCCGCCTCGACATCGCGCACCTTGACCATGGCGGTGGCAAAGGCGTGGGGCGGGGTGACCAGCTTCAGGCTGGCGGCGGTGATGATGCCAAGCGTGCCTTCCGAACCGACCATCAGATTGACCAGGTCATAGCCGGTATTGTTCTTCTTCAGCGCGGGGAGAAGGTCCATCACCTCGCCGGCAGCGGTCACCACCTCCAGCCCAAGGCAGAGCGCCCGCGCGCTGCCATAGCGCACCACATTCAGCCCGCCGGCATTGGTGCCGAGCGCGCCGCCGATCTGCGCCGTGCCCTTGGCCCCGAAAACAAGCGGGAACATCAGCCCCTCGGCTGCTGCCGCGTGATGAAGTGATTCCACGATACACCCGGCCTCGGCCACCATATAGCGACCAGGGGCATCGATCCGGCGAACCTTGTTCATCCGCTCCAGCGACAGCTTCACCACCTGGTCCTCGGCACGCGCGATGGTGCCGCTGGCCAGCCCGGAATTGCCGCCAAAGGGGATCACCGGGGTGCGCGTCTCGGCACAGATCTTCATCACCGCGGCAACCTCTTCGGTGCTGGCCGGGCGCACCACGATGGCCGGTTCGGAGGCTGTCTTGCCAAGCCAGTCGCTCTGGTAGCGCGCACCGATGCCCTCACCGGCCTCGACATGCGCCGCGCCGCAGATGGCGGCAAAGCGCGATGCCAGATCATTCACCCGAATCTCGTCCATGATATCCTCCAGAAACCAGCCACGATCCTAGCACAGCCGGATCATGGCGTGCACGCCTGCCGGTGCCGCCTATGTCTGTTCCGCCAGCCCTTCCAGCCGCAGGCGGGCAATCTTGTGAACCTCGGCAAGGGCGGTGGCGAATTCGGTGGCCGGGTCATTGTCGACCCGCGCGGTGAAGGCCTTGAGGATGGCGGCGCGATCCAACCCGCGCACCGCGATGATAAAGGGATGACCAAAACGGGCGCCGTAGCGCGTGTTGAGATTGGTAAAAGCGGCGAATTCCGCGGGGCTGCAGCGGTCGAGCCCGGCCCCGGCCTGTTCGGCTGTGGACTCGGCTGTCAGCCCGCCCCCCACCGCCAGCTTGCCGGCAAGTTCGGGGTGCGCGCGGAGAAGCGCCAGCTTGTGGGTGTCACTGGCTGCATCAACCACCGCAGCCATGCGTGCGGCAAAATGCGACACGCGCGCATCCGCTGGGCCAACCCCCTCATCCCACAGCTGGTCAGCGACCCACTGCGAATGTTCGTAGATGCCGCCAAACTGGCGCAGGAACGCGGCCTGATCCAGACTGTCCGGCGGGGGGGTGAGACGTGCCTCTGCCATCGATGTGCTGCCTTGCGCCAGGTTATGAACCGGCAGCAAGCTTGGTCAGATTTGTTTGCCTTTACAATATTTAATTGGCAGTCTTCCAAGGTCTTGCCGCAATCTCCACCCGTCACAGGGGCGGTGAACGATGGCTGGTTTCAGCCTGAAGGCAAGATGAATCAAGATCAGGATTAGGGAGGGCTGCGATGGGCCGCCTGACGACTCATGTTCTGGACACTGCCGCCGGTCGGCCGGCTGCCGGGCTTGTTATCGAGCTGCTCCGCCGCGATGGTGCGGGGCGCACGAAACTGCTGCAGGTCGCAACGAATGATGACGGGCGGGTAGACGCGCCGCTTCTTGAGGGGGCGGAGTTTGCCGCCGGCCGCTATGAGCTTGTGTTTCATGCCGGCGCTTATCTTCGTGCGTCCGGCGTGGCGCTGTCCGAGGTGCCCTTCCTTGACGAGATTGTGATTGCCTTCGGCATCGACAGCCCGGAGCAGCATTACCATGTGCCGCTGCTGCTCTCTCCCTACGGCTATTCGACCTATCGCGGCAGCTGAGCGGGAACGGCGGGGATCGGCATCATGCGCGAGACCATTACATTTGTTCTGAACAACCGCATCGAGCAGGTCAGCAACCTGCCCGGCGACACCACACTTCTGAACTGGCTGCGCCAGCGCCGGCGGCTGACCGGATCGAAGGAAGGCTGCGGCGAGGGTGACTGCGGTGCCTGTACGGTGGTGGTGGCGCGGCGCGAGGCTGGCGGCGAAATGCGCTGGCATCCGGTGAATGCCTGTATCCAGTTCATGGGCATGCTCGAAGGGGCCTCGGTGACCACCATCGAGGGCATTGCGCCGCAAGGTGACGGTGCCCCTGACCTGCACCCCTGCCAGCAGGTGATGGTTGATCATCACGGCTCGCAATGCGGTTTCTGCACCCCGGGGTTTGTGATGTCGCTGTTCGCCGCCTGGTGCAATGGAGACGGGCTGGCCGCAGACGAGATCGATACGACGCTGGCCGGCAATCTGTGCCGCTGCACCGGCTACCGGCCGATTGTGGAGGCTGCCGCCGCGCTGACGGTGCGCGCCATTCCGCCGGCCTATGAGACAAGCCGCCGCCGCCGCGAGGCAGAGCTGATGGACAAGATCGCGCATGACGAGACGGTCGTGCTTGGCGATGGCAGACGCCGCTTCATTGCGCCAGCCCAGAAGGAGGCCTTTGCCCAGGCCTACGCTGGCTCGCCGGGGGCCACGATCGTCGCCGGTGCCACCGACGTCGGACTGTGGGTGACGAAACAGAACCGGCATCTGCCGGACATGATCTGGACCGGCCGCGTCGCGGGGTTCGACAAGGTCGCGAAAAGCGGCGTGCACTGGCGGGTTGGTCCGGCGGTGACACATGCGGCGGCGATGACCGCGCTGGCTGAGGGCCGCCCCGACCTTGCCGAGGTGATGCGCCGCTTCGGGTCCGTTCAGGTGCGCGCCAGCGGCACCGTCTGCGGCAACATCGCGAATGGCTCACCAATCGGCGATCTGCCACCGATGCTGATTGCGCTGGCGGCAGAGGTGGAGCTGTCCGGAGTCGCATCCAATCGGCAGATGCCCCTGCAGGATTTCTTCATTGATTATGGCAAGCAGGATCGCCAGGAGGGCGAGTTCGTTTCGGCCATTCTGGTGCCGCGTGCCCCGGCCCCGCAGTTCCGCGCCTACAAGATCTCGAAGCGCTTTGACCAGGACATCTCGGCGGTGATGGGGGCCTTCAACCTCTCGGTCTCGAACGGACGCATTACCGATGCGCGGATCGCCTTTGGCGGGATGGCGGCAACGCCGAAACGCGCCGCCATGGCCGAGGCCGCGCTGATCGGCTCTCAGCTTGAACTGGCTTCGTTCACCGCCGCAGCGGCGGCGCTGGCAGAGGACTTCACCCCGATAACCGACATGCGTGCCTCGGCGGATTATCGCCGTCAGGTGGCTGCAAACCTGATGCTGAAATACGGCATGGACCTGACCGGGACGCCGGTGCCGCGCCTGACCGGCAGCGGTGGTGATCTGGCCCCGGGCCAGCTTCGGGAGACGGTGTGATGAACGAGCAGCGGATCGGCGGCGATATCCGAACCCGGCGCGCCCATGACAGCGCCCACAAGCATGTTGCAGGGTCGGCTGTCTATGTTGATGACATCACCACGCCGGAAGACACGCTGGTGGTGCTGATCGGGCAGAGCCCGCACGCCCATGCCGCGATCACTGCCATGGATCTGGCAGAGGTGGCGGCTGCCGATGGGGTCGTCGCCGTGCTGACGCATAAGGACATCCCGGGGACGAATGACTGCAGCCCGGTCTATGGTGACGATCCGATTCTGGCCGATGGCGAGGTCAGCTATGTCGGGCAGGCGGTGTTCGCCATTGTCGCCGAGACCATGGGCGCGGCACGTGATGCCCTGCCGCTGGCGAATATCAGCTATGACGAAAGACCGGCGATCCTGACCATTGACGCGGCGATGAAGGCCGGCTCATGGCTTGGCCCGTCAGCAACGATGGAAAGCGGCACACCTGACACGGCCCTTGCCGGTGCGGCACATACCCTGTCGGGCCGGATCGAGATCGGTGGGCAGGAGCATTTCTATCTGGAAGGTCAGGCGGCGTTGGCCGTGCCGGGAGAGGACCGCGACGTCACTGTCTATTGCTCAACGCAGCACCCGTCTGAAATTCAGCACAAGGTTGCCGACTGCCTCGATGTCCCGAACCACGCGGTGACGGTCGAGACGCGGCGCATGGGCGGGGCCTTTGGCGGCAAGGAAAGCCAGGGCAATCTGCCAGCTGTGCTGTCGGCACTGGCGGCGCGTGTGACCGGCCGTCCGGCGAAGACGGTCTATGACCGTGATGATGATTTCATGCTGACCGGCAAGCGCCATGATTTCCGCATCGATTACAGCGTTGGTTTTGCCGATGATGGCAGGATCGAGGCGGTGATCTTCGAACAGGCGATGCGCTGCGGCATGTCCTGGGACCTGTCCGAGGCCATCGCGGCGCGTGCCATGTGCCATGCCGACAATGCCTATCATATCCCGCATATGCGGGTGATCTCGCACCGCTGCAAGACACATACGCAGTCGAACACGGCCTTTCGCGGCTTTGGCGGGCCGCAGGGCATGGTCGGAATCGAGCGGGTGGTGGACGAGGTGGCGCATCATCTGGGGCTTGACCCTCTTGTCGTGCGGCAGCGCAATTTCTATCCGCACAAATTCACCGCCAATGGCGGCAAGGGGCGCACCCCCTATGGCCAGGTCGTCGAGGATTGCGTTCTTCAGGATATTGTTGGCGAGCTGGCGACAACTGCGGGTTATGCGGCGCGGCGGGCCGAGATTGACGCGTTCAACAGCCGCAATCAGGTGATCCGGCGCGGCATCGCGCTGACCCCGGTGAAGTTCGGCATTTCCTTCAATACCACCTTCCTCAACCAGGCTGGCGCGCTGGTCCATGTCTATACCGACGGGTCGGTGCATCTGAACCATGGCGGCACCGAAATGGGTCAGGGGCTGAACACCAAGGTGGCACAGGTGGTGGCGCATGAATTTCAGGTCGATTTCGACGCGGTGAAGATCACCGCCACAACCACCGGCAAGGTGCCGAACACCTCGGCCACCGCCGCCTCGTCGGGAACGGACCTGAACGGCATGGCAGCGCAGGCAGCGGCGCGCACCATCAAGGCCAGAATGCGGACCCATCTGGCTGAGCAGCATCAATGCAGCCCTGATTCGGTGACCTTCACACATGGCAGGGTGCGGGCCGGTGGTGCGGTGATGAGCTTCGCCGAGGCGGTGAAATCCTGTTATCTGGGGCGGGTGTCACTGTCATCGACAGGCTTCTACGCGACGCCGAAAATCCACTGGGACAAGCAGCGAAGCCGCGGGCGGCCCTTCTTCTATTTTGCCTATGGAGCAGCGGTGACCGAAGTGGCGGTCGACCTGCTGACCGGTGAGAACCGTATTCTGCGGACCGATATCCTTCACGATGTCGGCAGGTCGCTGAACCCGGCCATCGACATCGGCCAGATCGAAGGCGGGTTTGTCCAGGGTGCCGGGTGGCTGACAACCGAGGAGCTGGTCTGGGATGATGCCGGGCGGCTTCGCACCCATGCCCCGTCTACCTACAAGGTTCCGGCCTGCGCCGACCGTCCGGCGATTTTCAATGTCTCGCTGTTCGAGGATGGTGAGAATATCGAGGATACGATCCATAAATCAAAGGCCGTTGGCGAACCGCCGCTTATGCTGGCGATCTCGGTGCTGATGGCGCAGTCACACGCGCTGGAGTCTGTTGGCGACGCCTATCCTATGCTTGATGCGCCGGCGACACCCGAGCGGCTGTGCCTGGCGGCGCGCCGTCTTGGCGGCCCCGGCATTTCCCTCGGAGGGTCGTGATGCCCGATCAGGCCCGGCCCGGCTGGATCGAAATCGTCCGCGACCGCATTGCAAGTGACGGCGCTGTGGTGCGGGCCAGCCTTGTCGGTGTAAAGGGTTCGGCCCCGCGCGAGGCTGGCGCGATGATGTTGATCACGGAACATGATATCTGGCAGACGATCGGTGGTGGATCGCTGGAATTCGAGGTGATGCGTCGTGCCCGCGCCATGCTTGCCGTGTCTGACGGCCCCTGGCCACGGCAGGTCATGCGAGCCGCTCTGGGGCCAGATATGGGGCAGTGCTGCGGTGGCGAGGTGCGGGTGCTTCTGGAATATTTCGGTCCGGAGCAGGAGGAGACGCTGGCCGCACTGGCGGGATGCCGCGCTGTGATCCATCCGCTTGATGGCGATCAGCCGCCGTCCGATGCTGGCGATGCCGAGATTGGCATGGACCGCGCCAGCAAGGGGTTTGTGGCGCCGGTGGCAGTCCCGGGGCGACCTGTCTTTGTCTATGGTGCCGGCCATATCGGGCGGGCGCTGGCACCGCATCTTGTCGCGCTCCAGCTTGATCTTCACTGGGTTGATGTCGCCGCGGAGCGCTTCCCCGACGAGGTTCCACAAGGCGCCCGGCGTGTGGTGGCGGCGGACCCGACCGTGATCGCGGCGCATGCGCCGGCAGATTCCCTGCATCTTGTGATCACCCATAATCACGATCTGGACGAGGCGATCTGCCACCGCATCCTGTCAGGCGGGAGCTTTGCGCGCCTTGGGCTGATCGGCTCGGCAACCAAGGCGGCAAGGTTCCGTTCACGCCTTGGCAAGGCCGGCATCGATCCGTCAACTCTTGACCGGCTTGTCTGTCCGGTCGGGCTTGCCAGCATCACCGGCAAACACCCGGCGCGCGTGGCCCTGTCGATCGCCGCCGGCGTTGCCATCTGGCAGCAGGAATTGGACGAAACTGGTTAGTGCTGGCAGACTGGCGAGGCTGTTCAAAACAAGGGGGCCGACAACGGCATAACGCATGATCGACTATTTCTGGATGTGGTCCGAATTCCTGGTCCGCTGGCTTCATGTGGTCGCCGGTATCGCCTGGATCGGATCATCCTTCTACTTCATCGCGCTTGATCTCAGTCTGAAGCCGGCAAAACAGCTTCCGGAGGGCGCGCATGGCGAAGCCTGGCAGGTCCATGGCGGCGGCTTTTACAATATGGTGAAATATCTGGTCGCCCCGGCGCGCATGCCGGACGAGCTGACCTGGTTCAAGTGGGAAGCCTACACCACCTGGCTGTCGGGTTTCGCGCTTCTGACCATCATCTACTATGCCGGCACCGGCCTGTATCTGATCGACGCCGAAATTCTGGATCTTGAGCCCTGGCAGGCTGTCGCCATCAGTGTCGGCGGAATCGCTGGCGGCTGGCTTGCCTATGACGGGCTGTGCCGAAGCCCGATGGGACGCGATACCCGCGGCCTGGTCATCGCCGGCTTTGTCTTCATCGTGGCGCTGGCCTGGGCCTATACCGAGATTTTCTCGGCCCGCGGGGCGTTTGTGCAGATTGGTGTGACCATCGGCACGATCATGGTGGCGAATGTCGCGATGGTGATCATCCCGGGCCAGAAAAAGGTCGTGGCAGCCCTGATCAAGGGAGACGAGCCTGACCCGCAGCATGGCATTCGCGCCAAGCAGCGCTCGCTTCACAACAATTACCTGACGCTTCCGGTGGTGTTTGTGATGATTGGCGGGCATTACCCGGCCGTCTTCGCCACCACCTATTCATGGGTGATCCTGGCCTGCGTTCTGGTCATCGGCGGACTGGTCCGACATTTCTTCAACACCAGGCACAAGGGCGATCCGGCACCCTGGTGGACCTGGATCGCGGCAGCGGCACTGATGCTTGGCGCCGTCTTCCTCAGCCATGCCGGTGCGCCGACCTATGATGAGGAAGCCTATGCCGAATACGAGTTTGGCAAGGGGGCAGAGCTTCATGTCGCGGCGGTTGAGCTTGTGACCGAACGCTGCGCCATCTGCCATGCGCGCGTGCCGCAATGGGACGGCATGCATTTCGCGCCGAAGGGCGTGGTGTTGGAAACCGAGTCCGATATCCTGCGGCAGGTCGATGAAATCTACTGGCAGGTGGCGGCCTCGCATGCCATGCCGCCTGGCAATGTCATCTGGGTGGAGAATGAGGAGCGCGCCATGCTGGCCAACTGGCGGGCGATGTTGCGCGCTGACGGGGTTCCCGCCGCCGCGGCAGCAGGAACAGGTGGATGAGCTATCCGCGTGACATGATCGGCTATGGCCCGACGCCGCCGCATGCCGGCTGGCCGGGTGATGCCCGTGTGGCCGTCCAGTTCGTGCTGAATTACGAGGAAGGCGGCGAGAACAGCATCCTTCATGGTGATCCGGCCTCGGAAATTTTCCTGTCGGAAATCATTGGCGCCGCGCCATTTGAGGGCGCGCGCCATATGTCGATGGAATCGATCTATGAATATGGGTCGCGCGCCGGGGTCTGGCGTCTTCTCGACCTGTTCCGCGACCGTGATGTGCCGCTGACATTGTTCGCCGTGGCGATGGCGATGGAGCGTCATCCGGCGGTGATCGAGCGTGCTCTTGCCGATCGCCACGAAATCGCGTCGCATGGATATCGCTGGATCAATTATCACGGCATGGCAGAGGATGAGGAGCGGGAGCATCTTCATCGCGCCATCGAGATCCACAGCCGCATCTGTGGTGAACGACCGCGTGGCTGGTACACTGGCCGGACATCGCAGAACACCCGCCGCCTCGTTTCCGAGGAAGGTGGCTTTCTCTATGATGCCGATGACTATTCCGATGATCTGCCCTTCTGGAGCACGCAGACGGACAGTCCGCATCTGATTGTTCCCTATACGCTGGACACCAATGACATGCGCTTTGCCACGGCGCAGGGCTTCCATACAGGCGACCAGTTCGCGGCCTATCTGATCGATGCCTTTGACACACTCTATGCCGAGGGGGAAACATCCCCGAAGATGATGTCGGTGGGGCTGCACTGCCGTCTGATCGGCCGACCGGCCCGCTTTGCCGGGCTGGTGAAATTTCTGGATCATGTGCAGAGTCATGACCGCGTCTGGCTGGCGCGCCGGATCGACATCGCCCGCCACTGGCGTGACCATCATCCCGCTGCCGACCGGTCCGCCGGATGAGTCCGCGGGCGCTGGTCATGGAGCCTCTGACGAAGGCCGCCTTCGCCCCCTTTGGCACGGTGATCGAGCGCGACGGTGCCGAGATCAGGATGATCAATGAAGGCACGACGACGCGGTATCATGCGCTGTCGGGGGTGGATGTGGCGGCTGGTGGCGGGACGGCCATCCTGTCGATTTTTGCCGGCACACCGCGGCCTGTTCCGATCGAAATCTCGATGATGGAACGCCATCCGATTGGCTCGCAGGCCTTTATGCCGCTCTCGGACCATGACTGGCTTGTCGTGGTGGCCCCGACCAATGGCGATGACAGCGCCCCTGATTTCAACGGTCTTCGCTGCTTCCATGCACGCGGTGACCAGGGGGTGAGTTATGCGCCGCATGTCTGGCACCATCCGCTTCTGGTGCGCCAGCCGCAGGATTTCCTGATTGCCGATCGCGCCGGCCCCGAAGGTGAGTCGGACAGCGCCAACCTTCAGGAACATTGGGAAGATTCGCCGGTGGCGGTGATTGAGATCTGAAGCGTCCGCCGCCTTCACTGCTGCTGGCCAACAGCCAGTCCTGCCCTATCCGATGTGTCCCGAGGCCTGCATCAGGTGATGTGCCATCGCATGATGGCGCTCCAGCATGTGTCCCATATCAAGCGTCACAAGCTGGCCGTTCTCGACGACGCTTCGCCCATTGATGATGGTGTGGTTCGTCTTCGCCGGACCACAGAACAAAAGGCTGGCAAGCGGGTCCCAGTCACTGCCGGCGAAATCGATGCTCCGGCGGTCAAAAGCGGCCATGTCGGCGGCATAACCCGGGGCAAGCATGCCGATATCATCACGCCCGAGAACCGCCGCCCCGCCGCGCGTCGCCAGTGCCAGTGCCTCGCGGGCCGTCATCGCATCACCGCCCTGCTCGACCCGCTGTAGCAGCATGGCCTGGCGCGCCTCGTTCAGCATATGGCCGCTGTCATTCGAGGCTGACCCGTCGACGCCAAGGCCTATTTTCATGCCGGCATCCGCCATCCGGCGCACCGGCGCGATGCCGCTGGCAAGCCGCATGTTGGAACAGGGGCAATGGGCGATTCCGGTTCCGGTCCGCGCGAACAGATCGATCTCGCCAGCATCAAGCTGCACACAATGGGCATGCCAGACATCATCACCGGTCCATCCCACCGCCTCGATATATTCACCGGGCCGCATGCCGAATTGCGCCAGGCTGTAATCGATATCCTCGACATTCTCCGCCAGATGCGTGTGAAGCCCGACGCCGAGGCTGCGGGCCATCGTCGCGCTCTCCCGCATCAGGTCCATCGAAACGGAAAAGGGTGAACAGGGGGCCAGCGCCACCCGCTGCATGGCATGGCGCGCCGGGTCATGGAACCTCTCCACGACACGCTGACAATCGGTGAGAATGTCGGCCTCGTCCCAGCACAGGATGTCGGGAGGCAGTCCGCCGCCGGACTCACCAATGCTCATCGAGCCGCGGGTGCCGTGGAAGCGTATCCCGACATCTGCCGCCGCGGCCATGGAATCATCAAGCCGTGCACCGTTCGGATAGAGATAGAGATGGTCAGACGAGGTGGTGCACCCGCTCATCGCCAGCTCGGCAAGCCCGAGTGCGGTCGACCAGTAGATATGTTCCGGCCCGATATGCGACCAGATCGGATACAGGGTCTGCAGCCAGCCAAAGAGCGGTGCGTTCTGCGCCGCCGGCACCGCGCGGGTCAGGTTCTGGAACAGGTGATGGTGCGTGTTGACCATGCCCGGGATCACCACATGGCCGGTCATGTCGATCACCTTGTCGGCATCCTGCGGCAGGTCCGATGTGGGACCGACAGCCTCGATCACGCCGCCACGGGCAAAGAGCCCGCCGCTCGGAATCTCGGCGCCGACATTGTCACCGGACCGCGGCGAGACGCCAGGCGTGTCAGCCGGGTTCATCGTGCAGAGAAGGTCCGCGTTTCGGATCAGCAGCGTGTCTGTGGTCATGGATGGCTCCTTACCCTCCCCTCAGGCGAGAGCAGTAAAGCAAAAGCAGCATTTTGGCGCAATATTCTGATTTATTTACACTATTTTAGGTTTCTTGCGATGGTCATCGAAGCGGTGCGTCAACAAGGTGGCTGATAGCCCCACCCTTGTCCGCCAGATGGTCGATCACCGAGAAATGGTGGTCATCTGCCAATAGCTGACTGTAGGCGGGAACGCCAAGCCCCTGCCAGGCCAGCGGCAGCAGCGCGTTCTGGCGGATGAATTCGGGCCGCTCGGCAGCACCGGCGACACAGACAAGCTCGATGCCGGCGCGTGGCGTATTCAGAACCGGGCTTTCCGCGATCGCCTCGGCATCATCCATCTGCCAGGTTTCGTTGTGTGCCAGATGCCGCAACGGGCGAAGATCATGAAGACCACTGATTGACACCACCCGGTCGAGCCGGGCAGCGGCCCGGTGCGACAGCGCCACATCCGCGCACATCATCCGCGTCACCAGATGTCCGCCTGCGGAGTGGCCGGCGAGCCGGAGTGGGCCGTCGCCAAGCTCGGCAATGGCGTTGGTCGCGGCGGCAATCTCGGCGGTGATTTCGGCAATCCGCACCTGCGGGGCCAGCGTATAGCCGATCATCGCCACCGCCCAGCCGCAGGCAAGCGGTCCGGCAGCCAGATGCGAGAACGCATCCTTCGACAGCGCCATCCAGTAGCCGCCATGCACAATCCCAACCATGCCCTTGGCAGCGCCCAATCCGCCTTCCGGACAGAACAGGTCGAACCTCTGTCGCGGATCATGGCCATAGGGCTGGTCAAGCGATGCGGCCGGGTGCCCGGCGCGGAAGGCGGCCGCCGCCTTCGGCCAGCGTTGCAGCCACGAGTCTCCCTTGGCGATATGGGCGCGGTTCTCATAGGCCTCGTCAAGGTCTGCCGGCGGCAGATGCGCAAGTGGCCGGTCGGACGCGGCAAGGGGGGAGCTGTCTGTCATCCGTGTGTCATCCGTGTAACGCGCGTGAGTCTGTCGCCACAATCTGCCGCCACAATCTGTTACCGCACAAAGCCTATCACATAAAAAAACGGGCGGCCCGTAACAGGCCGCCCGCAAGTGTATCTTTGGCCGATGCCTATTTCAGCAGCGAACGGTAATAGGCGAGGGCAGCAGCGCCATCGATGCCACGCTCGCTTGCGGCAGCCACAACCTTGGCTTCGATGCTGGCTGTTTTCTCGGCGAAGTAGGCCTGATCAGCAGCGCTGGCAACGGTCAGCTTGCCGCCCGCTTCCTCGAACTTCTGGCGGCCAAGCGTGTCGGCCTCGTCCCAGAAATTGCCGATTGTGCGTGACATCTCGACACCGGTCATCTTGTCGACGCAGGCCTTGTGCGCATCCGACAGGTCATCATAGCTGTCGCTGTTGATGATCAGGCCGAAGGCGGTCGTGTACATGCCCTGCGGGTTGTTATAGGTGTATTTCGCCAGCTCGGCGATTTTGAAGGCATACATGGTTTCCATCGGGAAGAAGACGCCTTCGGTCACGCCGGATGAAATGGCTTCATACACAGCCGGGGCAGGCATGTTCACACCGGCCACGCCAAGCGCTGTTCCGACGTCATTGGCGACACCGCCACCAACGCGCATCTTCATGCCGACAAGGTCCTTGTAGGAGCTGATCGGCTTGGTGGTGTTCACATTGCCGGGGCCGTGAACATAGTTGGCCATCACTTTTACGCCCTTGGCCTCTTTCGCGGCGGCAAGGTACTTCTCATGGGTTTTCTGGAAGGCTACGGACATCTGTGTGGCGTTGCCGGTGTTGCCCGGAAGCTCGGCGAGCTTTGTGGTCTCGAACTTGCCGGGGGTGTAGCCATAGACGATCCAGCCGATATCGGCGACGCCATCACGGACGGTGTCATACTGGGCCGGTGGCGAGGCGAGGCCGAACTCGACCTTTGCGGACAGGCTGCCACCGGAGCATTTTTCCATCTCGGAAATCATCATCGGAAACACATGCGCATTCATCGTGTGCGCCGGGCCCGCCCATGACGAGATCGTCAGTGTCTTGTCGGCGGCAACAGCGTTGCCTGCCATGGACAGGGGAATGAGAGCTGCCAGCGCGGCAAGGGTCTTTTTCATCGAAGTTCCTCCAAAACATTTCATTATCGGGGGCTGTGCTTTGCAACACAGCCACAATCCCGTTTGACATTGGACTGTCAGCCTGTTGGTGAAGATGAATCCAGTCAAGCGAAATATAACCGGTTTGCTGGTGCAGCTGTCTCCGGGCAACAGTCTTTTTTTCCGCAGACTGGCAAACCGGCAATTCAACCTTGGCAATCAGCCTTGGGTTGCGCAGTATGCCAGAACAACATTGCGTTGACGGAAGTCTGCCGGGCATGAGCAGGCACCGTCCGGGGGAAGGTAATCACGTCGATGATGACAGATATTTCGCAGAACAAGTTCGAGGAACATCCGCAGGTTGTCCGCTTGAACAGAGTGGCCGGCCTGCTTGCCGACGCGTCGATGTTCATTGCCTGCCTGATACTGCTCTGGCTTGTGGGGCTCACCTGTGTCGATGTGGTCGGACGCTATTTCTTCCGCGTGCCGGTGACGGGCGCCACCGAACTGGTTCAGATCTCGATGGCCGGCATCATCTTCTTCTCGCTTCCGGCGATGTTCCTTCGTGACGATCAGGTGATCGTTGATCTGTTCAGCTTTGTCCGGAAGGGATGGTTCGGGTGGGTGGTCAGCCTCGCCTTTTCCGTTGCCACGGTGGTGGCAGTCTGGATCATTGCCGAACGCGTGTCCGGCTATGCGGTTCGCGCCTTCGAGGATGGCGATGAAACCATCTATCTGAAGATCCCGCTTTACTTTGTTGTCTGGGGAATCACCATTCTCATTTACCTGTCCGGTGTCTTCGCCGCCGTCAGGGGCGTTCGCATCCTGTGCAGCCCGGGCCGTCAGCTTCCTGACGAAACCGGTGCCCGCGAAGTCACGGAGTAGGTCATGACGGAATCACTTATCGGCTTCGGCGTCCTTCTGTTTCTTGCCTTTCTGCGGATGCCGCTTGGCCTTGCGCTTGGCCTCGTTGGCGGTGTTGGTCTTGCGTTCGTGGCCTCGGAGCGGGTCGCCATTGCCAGCGCCGCGCGGCTGGTGATCGATTATGACAAGTTCTACACCCTGTCGGTGCTGCCGATGTTCATCCTGATGGGGCTTCTGGTCGAACGTGGCGGCATGGCGCGCGAGCTATATCGTGCTGCCTATGCCTTTCTTGGCCATCGGCGGGGCGGGCTTGCCATGTCGACCATCGCTGCCTGCGGCATGTTTTCGGCGATCTGCGGGTCCTCGCTTGCGACAGCGGCAACGATGTCAAAGGTCTCGATGCCCGAAATGCGCCGCTATAAATATGATGATTCGCTGGCCACAGCCTCGATCGCGGCAGGCGGCACGCTTGGCATTCTGATTCCGCCAAGTGTGATGCTGGTGATCTACGGGTTCCTGACTCGGGAATCGGTCGGGCAGCTGTTTATCGCCGGTGTGCTTCCCGGCATTCTTGGCATCCTCTTCTACCTTCTGGCGGTGGTCTTTGTGGTCACCCGCAATCCGGCGGCTGGCCCTGCGGGTGAGCGCACCAGCTGGCGCGACCGGCTGGTGGCGATCCGCCATGTCTGGACAACGCTGGGGCTGTTCATTTTCGTGATCGGGGGCATCTATCTTGGCTGGTTCACCTCGATCGAGGCTGCCGGCATGGGGGCAGCCGGTGCGCTGGCCATTGCCTGGCAACGCGGGGCGCTGAAGGATGGCGTCCTGTTCCGGGTGTTGCGGGAAACAGCGATCACGACGGCAAAGCTGTTCTTCATCCTGTTTGGTGCGTTGATCTTCTCGAACTTCGTCAACAAGGCCGGTCTGCCTGACGGGCTGATCAATATCGTCAATGCCTTTGAGCTGTCACCGCTCGGGGTGATCTTCATCATCCTGCTGATCTATGTGGTGCTGGGGTGCGTGTTTGAATCCCTGTCGATGATCCTGCTGACCGTGCCGGTCTTCGCGCCGCTCGTGGCCAGCCTTGGCTTCGATCTTGTCTGGTTCGGGATTCTTGTCGTGGTGGTGACCGAGATCAGCCTGATCACCCCGCCAATCGGGCTGAATGTCTTCGTCCTCAAGGGCATGCTCAAGGATGTCTCGGTGGGCACCATCTTCAAGGGCGTGACACCCTTCTGGGTGGCCGATATCCTGCGGCTTATCCTGCTGGTGATGGTGCCGTCCATCGCGCTGATCCTGCCATCGATGATGATGAACTAGCGGGTATCAGAGCAGCGCACGCACCTCGGCGGCGACAATCTTGCCAAGGGCGTTGCGTGGCAGGGCCTCGACGAAGACCACATCCTTCGGATGCTTGAACCTGGCGATCCTGCCGTTGAAATGGGCCAGAACATCGTCTTCCTGACAGGCGGTGCCGTGGCGCACCGCGACCACCACCGGCACCTGGCCCCAGCGCGAATCCGCGCGGCCGACAATGGCGAACTCCGCCAGACCGTCGAAGTCCGACAGCACGCGTTCCAGCTCGGCCGGATAGATGTTC
>NTKV01000014.1 GCA_002457745.1 SAR116 cluster bacterium MED-G06
CCAATATCACCCACATGAACTTCAACGGAATGACCGGCTTCGGTCATCGCCGCCGCGACCTCGTCAAGCTGTTCCTGACGGCGGGCCATGATGATGACATGCGCGCCGGCTTCGGCCAGTGCGACAGCGCATCCAAGCCCGATTCCGGATGATCCGCCGGTGACAAGCGCACGCCGTCCTTCGAGAGAGAATGACGGGGTTACAGGCAGCTTCATGACGCATCTCCAGAATGAGTTACAGGTGCCACATTGCGGGCCTTGTTGAATTCACGCATGCGGGCAAACACATCGACGCCGATCTGGTCATACATGTGCAACAGATCGACCAGCACCCAGTTCTCCCTGATCACCCCATTCTCCACCCGCCAGAAATCCAGGCTTCGCATGGTGATTTCCTTGCCAAGCGGCGGAATGCCGAGCCACCCGTCATGGCTTATGCTCTGGATCATGTTCGGCCAGCCAGTGACCGCCGCGTAATCATTATCGCCGAAGAAGTGATAGGTGACCTGGTCGGCCTTGTTGCCACGGTCGGGCATGCCGTTCAGGAACGGGATCTGGTGCCAGTTACGAAAGCCTTCGATACCGCGTCCGGTGCCAATTCCTGCCGGGCCGTACCAGTTCATTCGCGGATGCCAGAACCGCGGCATCTCCATCACCTCGGGCCCACCCTGCGAGGGATGCCGCTTCATATGGTTCAGCATATCGATGATCAGCTGCCGGCTGGCCTCGCTTTGCGGTTCGTCCCGCTCGGCGCGGGAGATGCCGTCACCGGAGGCCGGGCCGGGAATGCAGAATTCGCGGCCAAGTGACGGCACCATTGGCCAGGCACCGGCCTGCATCATCACCTCGGGAATGTCCCACAGCGCCTGATACCCGGTCACCCTGCCGTTCTCGAGACGGTAAAATTCATGAAACCGCATATGTGCCAGATGCCCGGTCGGCGGGATATCCAGAAACGGCGCGGCGAAGGTGCCGACAAAATGACCGCCACATCCGACCCAGTCCGCACCTTCATCGTCACTGCCGGACATCACCAGCCAGTCACGCCGTTCAACATCTGGCCAGGCGGCCTTCAGCACTGCCAGCGCCCCGTCGTGAAACGCCGCTGGCCCAACCATGTCGCCAAAGGGATGTGCCAGCCGGAACAACGCATCAGGAGCCGCCACCTTGGCCAGCGCAGCACGAAGGGCAGCTTCGTCCCAGTCATACTGGGCAGCGCGAAGCGCATCGAGACTGGCGCGGTTGGCGGCGTGGCGGGACATTATTCTGCTGCCTCGCCGTAAGGAACGTTCTTGCCGCCATAGCGGCGGACCCGGATGTTGCATTGCTCGGCATGGCCAACAAAGCCTTCCAGCATGCAAAGCCGCGAGCCATATTCGCCAATCATCGCCGCGGCCTCGTCCGTCATCACCTTCTGATAGCTGTGTGTTTTCAGATATTTGCCAACCCACAGCCCACCGGTATAGCGACCGGCCTTCTTGGTCGGCAGCGTATGGTTGGTGCCGATCACCTTGTCACCATTCGCCACATTCGTGCGGGCACCGAGGAACAGCGCGCCATAACAGGTCATATTGTCGAGGAACCAGTCGTCACGGTCGGTCATCACCTGCACATGTTCAGACGCGATCTCGTCAGCCATCTGCAGCATCTCGTCATAGGTATCGCAGACAATGACCTCACCATAGTCACGCCAGCTCACCGCCGCGGTCTCGGCCGTCGGCAGGATGCCGAGGATACGATCGATCTCGGCAAGCGTGTCATGCGCCAGCGTCTCGGAATTTGTCAGCAGCACCGCCGGCGAATTGTAGCCATGCTCGGCCTGCCCCAGCAGGTCGGTGGCACAGAGCTCGGCATCCACCGTGTCATCGGCAATCACCATGGTCTCGGTCGGGCCGGCAAACAGATCGATGCCAACGCGCCCGAACAGCTGGCGCTTGGCTTCGGCGACAAAGGCATTGCCCGGGCCGACAAGCATATGGACCGGCTCGATGCTTTCGGTGCCGATGGCCATGGCACCGACAGCCTGAATGCCGCCAAGCGCATAGATTTCATGCGCCCCGCCAAGATGCATCGCGGCAATCACCGCGGCGTTCGGGCGCCCCTCGAAAGGCGGGGTGGTGGCAACAATTCGCGGCACGCCGGCGACGGCTGCGGTCAGCACCGACATATGCGCAGAGGCCACCATCGGAAACTTGCCAGCCGGCACATAGCATCCCACCGACTGCACCGGGATGTTCCTGTGCCCAAGGATCACACCCGGCATGGTCTCGACCTCGACATCCTGCATCGAGGCGCGCTGGATCTCGGCAAATTTGCGGATCTGGTCCTGCGCGAACCGGATATCATCCATGTCCCGCTCTGATACATCCGAGATCAGCTCGTCGATCTCGTCCTGGCTCAACCGGAAACTTGCGGGTGAGAAATTGTCGAACTTCTCGGCAAGCTCGCGCACCGCGGCATCACCGCGTGCCTCGATCTCGGCAAGCGCCGCTTCAACGACCGCACGGACCTTGGCATCATCCTCGGAGCGTTCCACCTGCGGCTTGCCGCTTTTCAGATATCGAATGGCCATCTATTTCTCCACATCATTTCGACTTGGGGCGCGGCGCCTGCCGCTCACCCCGGTCATAGGCTTCCCAGCCTTCGCCATTGAACGCATCGACCCCGAGCTGTGCCATCACATGCGGGAAATCGACCATCACCCAGTTGTCGACAATCTTGCCGTCGACCACCTTCCAGAAATCCATATAGCGGATCTCGACCGTCTTGCCGGTCGGGGCGATCCCCATGAATTCACCGGAATGCACCGCTTCCTGACGGCCAAAGGCAGCCGCCCATTCGCCCATATAAAGTCGCGCCTCGTCGATGCAGACCTTGTCGGAAAAGGCCGCCTGAAACGGACGCTGCCAGTTGTCCTGGAATTCCTTCAGGCCGGTTTTCGTGCCGCAGCCAGCATTGCCCATCCAGCGGAAGCCTTCGGAAAAGAAGTCACCGATATCGTCGATCCGGTGGTCATTCAGCCCGTCCACCATGCCCTCGATGACACGGCGCGTGTCTTCGGTCTTCGACATGTCCGTATCGCGGGAGAGCGCCGCCTGTTCCGGTCTTGCGCCGCTCATCCCTTCACCGCCCCGGCGGTAAGGCCGCTGACAATCTGACGCTGGAAGAACATCACAAGGATGAACAGCGGCACGGTGGCGGACACAACAGCGGCCACGGCAAACATGATATTGCCTTCGGTGTAGGTTGTTCCCAGAAATGCGGCAACCTGCGGGACCATCGTTCGGTTGTCCTCCGACAGAAGCATCGCCGTCACCGCAAAGTCGTTATAGGCAAGAAGGAAGCTGAACAATCCGGTGGTGATGACACCCGGCCACATCACCGGAATGATGACATGGCGGAAGGCCTGGAACTGTGTACAGCCATCGACCTTGGCGCTCTCATCCAGCTCCTTGGGAATGTTCTGGAAGAAGGAATGCAGCATCCACAGCGTGAAGGGCTGGTTGATCGCCACCAAAACGATGATGGTCGTCGGCAGGATGCCCCAGACATTCCACTGGAAGAACGGAAGCATATAGCCCGCCACAAGGGTGATGGGCGGCATTGCGCGGAAAATCAGCGCCGTGATCAACAGCCAGAACGTGTAGCGATAGCCGGACCGTGACAGGGCGTAGCCGCCAAGCGTGCCGATGGTCAGCGACGTCAGAACGACGAAGAAACAGACGATGAATGTATTGATGACATTCCTCAGAAAGCCTTCTTCCACCCAGGCACCGTGATAGCCGGCACCGGTGTACGGGCTGCCATAGGTCTGTTCCGTCCGGTAGCCGGTAAGGGCATTTGTCCAGTCGGCAATCGAGAAGAAATCCAGCTCAACCTTGAACGATCCCCAAAGCGTCCAGATGAACGGGAATGCCGCCATGATCAGCCAGATCACAACAAAGCCGGACAGGGCAACCCGCAGTCCCAACGGCATTTTTCGCGCTTGTGACGCCATCTCAGACTTTCCCCCTGAAGTCCCGCCAGGTCCGGATCAGCACCGGTGTCAGCAGGATCGCCACGCCGATAATGGTGATCACCGAGGTTGCCGCAGCAGAGCTGAATTGCCGCGTCTCACCGCCCAGGTCATTGAAGATGGCCCAGCTCAGAGAGGTGGCATGGGCCTCGGCGTTGAACCCGATAATCGGTTCGAAAACGCGGAAATTATCCATCAACTGTATCAGTGTCACAAAGGTCACCAGCGGCATCAGATGCGGCAGGATCACATAGCGCACCCGCTGCAAACGCGAGGCGCCGTCGATCTGAGCCGCCTCCATCTGGTCCTTTGGCAGGGTCTGAAGTCCGGCATAGAAAATCACGAAGGCGAAGGGCGCGGCATGCCAGATGCCATAGATGATCAGCGACACCCACATCAGCCCGGTCGAGGCCTTCAGCGACAAGGACGGGTCACCAGCCATCCATTGCAGCAAATTGCCAAGAATTCCGCGGCTGTCGATCATCCAGTACAGGACAAGCGCGCCAATCAGCGGCGTGATGACAAACGGAAGAAGCGAGAAAAAAATCACTACCCCACGAAGCTGGGCATAGATCGAATTGACCGAGAGCGCGATCAGCAATCCAAGAAGGATGACCATCGGTGTCACGGTAAAGATAAACACCAGCGTAAATGACATGGCGCGATAGAACGGCAGATTGCTGAGCGCCGAAAAGAATTCGCTCCAGCCTGCCGCGTTTGTCCAGGCACTGCCAACCTCGCCGATGGCGAGATGGGCGCGGTCAAGATAGATATCCAGACCAACGAAGCGACCAAGCGGTTCTGCAGCGCGGATTGCTGCTGTTGCATCCTGGTCTATGGTGGTTTCCTCAGTGCATTTGAACGGCGTGCAGGTTTCAACCGTCAGCAACACTGCCTCATGCGGCGTGTGCATTGACTGCACAACAACCGACAGGATCGGCAGGGCAATGAACAGCAACATTGCCAGGCCGGTCGGCATGAAGAACCAGAAAAAGGTGCGGTGTTTCATCGATTTCGCCAGTCAGCGTCCAACCAGTCAGCCTCCAGATGGGTGTGGAGAGGGGGCCCCTCTCCACATGGGCAGATCCTAGAGGAAGCCCTTTTCTTTGGCGGCAGCCACATAGGCAGCCTCGACATCGGCAAGCGCCTGCTCGGCACTTTCCTTGCCCTGCATGAAGTCAGCAAGCTCGTTGCCGAGTGCTGTATGAAGCAGACCCATGTAAGGCAGCATCGGGTACGGAATGGTGTTGGCTTCGGCGGCCGCAAAGACACCGACGGCAGCCGGGGTCGGCTTGTAGCCGTCAATCAGCCAGACAGCCTGGGTGGCGACATCACCATCGGCCAGGATTTCCGGACGGATGGCATGCGTCATCGCGACGAAGGTGGCTTCCGCCTCGGCGTCGGAGACGTTCTTGGCAACCGTCCAGCCGTCCCACCACAGGGTCGATGCCGGGGTTGATCCACCACCGGCCGTCATCGGGCCGGCAATGGCAAAGCCGTCAACGACTTCCTGCGGCACGCCGTCGGCGGTCACCAGTGTGGCGGCGCGGGAGCCCCACATGTTCATGATGGCAACATTGCCAGCACGGAATTCAGCATTTGTGGCGTTGCTGTCATGTGTCAGGAAATCCGGGTTCATGTACTCGGACAGCGCCTTCATCATGTTCAGCGCCTTGACACCTGCTTCGGTGCTCACATTCGGCTCAGCCGAACCGGACTTGAAGTGGCTGCCACCCATGCCAAGGAACATGTTGTTGAATTCCTGTGCAAGGTTCCATCCGGCCTTGTAGGCGCCGCCGACCGGGTTCGGCATGATGCCCTTGTCACGGATCATCTTTGCCGCGGCAAGCATCTCCTCATAGGTCTTCGGCGGCTCGACACCGATCTCTTCGAGAACGTCGGCACGGTAGACGAGATGCTGGGCGTTCGCCATGAAGGCAACCGCCATCACCTTGCCATTGATGGTGACAAGCTGGTTCTTCTTCAGATTCTTGCCATGTTTGGCAACGAGGTCGTCAAGCGGGCGGATCACGTCCTCGTTCATCAGCGCAACAATCGAGGAGTTGGCGATGATCGCGGAGGTGTATTCGGCAGGATTGCCCTGCATGCCCGGCACGTTGATCTTCTGGTGATCGGCGGTCAGGTTGGTTGTCACTTCGGCACCGGAGCATTCCTGTGCCCCTGCACCAACGGTCTGGATCGCCGGGAATTCGTTACCCACTACAGAAACACGGGCATTGATGCCACAGGCCATGGCGGAAGTTCCCGCCAGGACGGTCATGACACCGGCCAGTGCTAGCTTTTTGACAAACATGTCAGTCTCCCTTTGTTTGATGCAGGCGTTATGTCTGCATCTCGGTTGAATCCGCCGGTGGCGGATGATGTCGGGTTCAATCCCCGATCCGTGCACCTGTTTTGGCATCAAACAGGTGACAAATTTCCAGTGGCACCGACAAGGTGACCGGATCACCGATTGTCGCGCGATATTCCTTTTTGGCCCGGACAGCGACAAGTTCGCCGCCGATCCGCACCGTCACCATGGTCGCGTCCCCGAGAAGCTCCAGAGCGTAGATCGGCGCCGTGATCCCCGCGTCACCGGAGTCCGTCACCGCGGCATCTTCGGCACGAAAGCCAAGCGTGACAGGTCCATCGGAGACGTTGAAACCGTCGATCTGCACATTTTCCGCCATGAAGCTGCCGCCGCTGATTGTTCCCTGGATCAGGTTCATCGCCGGATTCCCGATAAACCCGGCGACAAATGCGTTGGCCGGCTTGTCATAGATTTCGGTCGGTGTGCCGACCTGCTGCACAATACCGCGCTCCATCACCACCACCCGGTCGGCGAGGGTCATCGCCTCGATCTGGTCATGCGTCACATAAATGGTCGTAACCGCAAGCTCATGGCTGAGGTTCTTGATCTGCGCGCGCGTCGAAACCCGAAGCTTGGCGTCCAGGTTGGACAATGGTTCATCCATCAGGAATACGTTCGGCTCGCGGACAATCGCGCGCGCAAGCGCAACACGCTGGCGCTGACCGCCTGACAACTCCGCCGGCTTCCGATGCAGGAAATCATCAAGTTCAACCATCGCGCTGGCGCGCCGCACCTTGGCGTCGTGGGTCTTGCTGTCAATGCCACGAACCATCAGCGGAAAGCGGATATTCTCATAGACATTCATGTTGGGATAAAGAGCGTAACTCTGGAACACCATGGCCACATCGCGGTCCTTGGGTTCAAGGTCATTGATCCTTTGACCATCAATGTAGATGTCGCCTTCGGTCGGGTCTTCCAGACCGGCAATCATCCGCATGGTGGTGGTCTTGCCACATCCCGACGGCCCGAGAAGAACGAGAAACTCCTGGTCGGAGATTGTCAGATCGAACCGGTCAACACCAACAAACGTACCCCATCGCTTGGAAACGTTGCTCAGCTGGATTTCAGCCATCAGGCCACCTCGGATGCAGGACTCAGGCTAGTTGCCATCTACCAAAACGCTAGACGGCAAGATGACAATTTGGCAAGACATTTTTGCATTCGTATGCAAAAGTTGGTGGATTGCCCAGAGAGATTCTCGTGATGACCGATTTTCAATCAGAAAAACATATAGTTAGAAATTTCCTCACCGCTTTGGACCAGCTTGGCCACGGTGCGGATGACAGCCAGGTCAAGGCTCTCGTCTCGCCGGATTATCTGTGGCGTGGTTTCCATCCCTTCAACGAAATGGCGGGAATCGATGCTGTGCTTGCCGCATTTTGGCAGCCGCTCCATAGATCCCTGACATCGCTGCAGCGCCGGCTTGATATCTTCATGGCCGGTGCCAACAGTATCGAGGGTCAGGACGGTGTGTGGGTGGCCTCGATGGGACACCTTATGGGGCTGTTTGATGCGCCCTGGCTCGGCATCCAGCCAACCGGCAAGATCGTGATGCTGCGCTATGCCGATTTTCATCGTGTCGAGAATGGCGTCATCACCGAGACGGCGATGTATTTCGACATTCCGCATCTGATGATGCAGGCTGGCCTGAATCCGTTCCCGCCGCAGACCGGTGCGCATCTGGTGCAACCCGGCCCGATGACCCATGACGGGGTGATGTTCGACGCCCAGCCCCCGGAGGAAGGGCAGAAGACCATCGCTGCCATTGATTACATGGTGACCGACATCAAGGACTGGAAAGGCGGCAGGACAGAATTGCTGACAGACGAGCTTCGTCGCAGCTGGAACGAGGACATGGTCTGGTGGGGACCGGCGGGGATCGGCGCCACCTACACCATCGCGCGTTATGCCGAACAGCATTCCGGCCCGTTCCGTGCCGGGTTCAAGGACCGGATCTTCAATGGCCATATCTGCCGCCTTGCCGAGGGGTCATATGGCGGTTTCTTCGGGTGGCCGAACCTGACCCTGACGCCAACAGGTGGTTTCATGGGCATGCCGGCCAGCGACACACCGGGCGATATGCGGGTCATCGACATGTACCGGCGCGACGGCGACAAACTGACCGAGAACTGGATCTTCATCGATCTTCTGCATTTCTGGAAGATGCAGGGTGTGGACATTCTGGAGCGGATGACCCGCGTACCGCGGAGCTGAAACTGCCTTTCGGCTAGCCCAGATGTACGGGCTCGCCATCGGCAAAGGCGGCATCCCCCGCATCATGGCTGACAAGAAGTGCCGGAATAGCGCGGTCACGGATCTGGTCACGAACGAAGCCGCCGAAATCCCGGCGCAGGTGCGGATCAAGCGCGGCAAACGCCTCATCCATCAACAGGGCGTCAGGTTCTGCCAGCAGCGTTCGCATCAGGGCAACCCGCGCCGCCTGCCCGCCCGACAATGTGGCCGGGTCCCGATCCGCGAATCCGGCAAGCCCGGCCACATCAAGCGCTGCCCGGACGCGGTCCTGCCGATCGTGCCGATGCCGCGACGCAAGGCCGAAGGCAAGATTGTCGCCCACCGTCATATGGGGAAACAGCAGGGCATCCTGGAACATCAGCCCGACGCGCCTGTCCTCGGCCGGCCGGCCACCGATATCGGAGCCATTCAGCGACACCTGCCCGGTCCAGCGGAGTGCCGGGAGCGCCGTGCCGCTGATGATGCCGAGAAGTGTGGATTTCCCGCTGCCACTCGCCCCCTGAATGAGCCGCAACTCGCCCCCTGCCACGCGAACAGTCAGTCCGCTGAACAAAGGTGCCTCGCTTCCAAAGCTGGCAGACATGTTCTCGATATGGAGAATCACCATGCTCCCTTCACAAATCCGCGAGACTATAGCGCGGCGTAATCAGACTGTGCTAGTGCACTGACAACACCAATACTTGCAGCACGAAACTGATGAAATACCTGACCCTCACCCACAGGCTCCGCGGTTTCGCGTCGACCGTGCTTGCTGCTGTCGCGCTGACGTCACCGCTTTGCGCGCACAGCACCGAATTCGGCCCCGATTTCGACACCACGATCGAGGCGGCGCGCGGGCAGACGGTCTATTTCAACGCCTGGGGCGGTGATGACAAGATCAATGACTATATCGCCTGGGCCGGCACAGAACTCGAAACCCGCTACGGCATTACCCTTGAACATGTGAAGCTGGCCGACACCGGCAATGCGGTCTCGCGCATTCTGGCGGAAAAGGCGGCAGGTCGGACCAGTGGCGGATCAATCGATCTTCTCTGGGTGAATGGCGAGAATTTCGCTGCGATGAAGACCAACGCGCTTCTTCAGGATGACGCATGGGCACGGAAACTGCCATCCTGGCGGTTTACCGATGCCGAAGCCCTGCCGGCCATCGAGCTGGATTTCGCCGAGCCGACCGACGGGCGCGAATCTCCCTGGGGCCGGGCGCAGCTTGTCTTCACACATGACAGCCTGCGACTGCCATTGCCGCCGCGCAGCGCTGGTGCTTTGGCCGAATTCATCCGAGCCAATCCGGGACGCTTCACCTATCCGCAGCCGCCCGATTTCGTCGGCCTGTCATTCCTGAAGCAGATCCTGCTGGAGACAGCGACAGATACAGCCCCGCTCTACCGGCCTGTCGGTGACGCTGATTTCGACGCGGTGACCGCACCGTTATGGGACTGGCTGACGACGGCAACCTCGAACCTGTGGCGCGGTGGCAAGGCCTATCCATTCAACTATCCGACGCTTCGCCAGCTCCTTGGTGACGGCGAGGTCGATATCGGCATCGCCTTCAATCCGGCTGACGCTTCAGCGGCGATCACCCGCGGCGAGCTGCCAGACAGTGTGCGAAGCTATATTCATGACGACGGCACATTGGCCAACGTTCATTTTCTGGCCATTCCGTTCAATGCCAACGCCCCCGAGGCGGCCCGCGTGGTGGCTGATTTCATGCTGTCGCCAGAAGCCCAGCTTCGCAAGGCAGACCCGCGCATCTGGGGTGACCCGACCGTTCTGGCCATGCACCGTCTGCTGCCGGAGGACCGGGCCGGGTTCGAGGCACTGCCGCGCGGCATCGCAACGCTGAGTGAAGCGGAGCTTGCGACCACCCTTGCCGAGCCGCATCCCTCCTGGATGAAAGCCATCGGAGATGAATGGCGCCGCCGGTTCGGTTCTGGCGGCTGACGCATGCAAGCAGATGGTCTCACATATCCTGCGGCAGGGTGGGGAACCGCCGTCCCGCGGGCCGGCCGGATCCTGATACCGCTTGTTCTTGTCATGCCGGTTCTTGCCGGGGTTCTTGCCGGGGTTCTTGGCGCCCTTCTTCCGGCGATGGGATATTTTCCAGCACTTGGCGGAGACATGCTGTCCTGGCAGCCGGCACGTGACTTTCTGGCAACCCCCGGACTTCGGCGCGCGGTTGGGCTGACGCTGTTCATCGGCATCGGGACAACTCTGCTGGCGCTTGTCGGCGCGTTCTCGATCCTGGTGACAGCAATCGGCACAGGGTGGCAGGTGCGGTGGCTTCGCCGGGTGACCAGCCCGATGATTGCGGTGCCACCAAGTGCGGTGGCCATCGGCATTCTGTTCCTGCTGGCCCCGTCCGGCTGGGTGGTCCGGCTGGTCTCCCCATGGCTCACCGGCCTGACACAGCCAGCCGGGTTCGTCCTCGCCCTCGACCAGAATGGCATGGCGCTGATCTTCGCACTGCTGGCAAAGGAAATTCCGTTCATCCTGCTGGTCAGCCTTGCAGCCCTGGCGACCTTGCCTGCCCGGCAGATCATCGCCACCGGCACCGGGCTTGGATACGGGCGACGTGCCGCCTGCCTGCTGCTGTTGCTGCCAGCTGTGTATCGGCGCATCAGGCTGCCCTTGGTGGCGGTCATGATCTTCTCGCTCTCGGTGGTGGACATGCCGCGGATCCTTGGCCCCTCACTGCCTCCCCCTCTGGCGGTGCTGGCGGTTGAGGCATTCGAGAATGCCAATCTGGCCCAGCGGTTTCCCGCCGCCTTTGCCGCCTGCCTGCAGATAGCGGTCACAATCCTGGCGCTGGTGATCTGGCGTGCCGGCGAGGCTCTGGCCAGCATGCTTGTGCGGTTGACTCGGCGGCGTGGGATGCGTCTGCGGCAGACATCACGGCTTCTGACACCCATGGCGGTTCTGGCCACATTACCGGTCATTGCCGGATTTGCCGGACTGGTCGCGGCGGCCATCTGGTCGGTGGCAGGAAGCTGGTTCTTTCCGGCACCGCTGCCAGCAGCGTTCACCTTGCGCTTCTGGGAGCGGGCTGCGGACCTCGCCCCGATGATGACCAACAGCATCCTGATCGCCGCTTCGGCGTCGGCCCTCGCCGTCACCCTGACGCTGTTTCTGATCACGCATGGTGGACGGTGGCGGCAGCTGGTCTATGCGCCACTGCTGGTACCGCAGGTCAGTTTTGTTCTTGGCGTGCAGATGGTTCTGACAATGCTGTGGCTTGATGGCAGCTGGCTGGCGATGATCTGGATCCATATGCTGTTCATTCTTCCGTTCAGCTGGCTGATCCTGGCACCGGCCGCGGCAGCGCTTGACCAGAGATATCTGGCCGTGGCGGCAAGCCTCGGGGCGACATCATGGACGCGATACTGGCGCATCAGCCTGCCTCTTCTGGCGCCGGCGATCACCACGGCGCTGTTTGTCGGCGGGTCGGTCTCGGTGGCACTCTACCTGCCAAGCCTGCTCGCCGGCGGTGGCCGGATCAGCACGATCACGCTTGAGGCGGTGGCTCTCGCCTCGGGTGGCAGCCGGCAGATGGCCGGTGTGGCGGCGATGCTGCAGCTGGCGGTGCCGCTGCTGATGTATGTGGGTCTGCAATCATGGTACCGCTGGCGGTATCGCGGTTTTGCCGGCATGCGCGCCGGCGGGTTGCATTGACCGGACATCACGCGCACTCTGACGACGACCAGAATCCATCACGGAACGCAATGTCCGCAGGTCGGGTCATTAGTCGGGGTTATCAGGCAGGGTTATCGGGCAGGGTTATCGGGTGCGGCTTCTCATTTACGGCGATTCCAACAGCTGGGGCTATCTTGATGACGGGTCAGGCAGGCGGCATGGCGACCGCTGGCCTGTGGTCATGGCCCGCGAGCTTGCGTCACGAGGCAAGCCTGTTCAGCTGATCGAGGAATGCCTCCCCGGGCGCACCAGCAACACCGACGACCCGCTGGAAGGCGCGGTGTTCAATGGCGCCACACCCCTTCATGCCATCCTTCTCTCGCAGCAGCCGCTTGACCACATTCTGATCATGCTGGGAACAAATGACATGAAGGCCCGTTTTGGCCGCAACGCGGATGCCATCTGTGCCGGGATCATGTCGCTTGTCTCCCTGTGCGCTGACACGCCAACCGGACCGGGGGGCTGGGCTGCCACCGCCGCCACGCCGGTCACTGTGATCTGCCCTGTCATGCTGGGGCAACGGGCCGAGGATCCGGCGTGGGAACGCTTTGAAGAATGGCGCGGCGGACGCGTCACCTCCCGGGCCCTGCCACCGGTGCTGGCAAGCGCCTGTGGCAGTGCCGGTGTGGGCTTCATCGACGCCAACCGGTTTGCGGTTTCATCGGACATCGATCCGATCCACTGGGCCGCAGACACACACCGGGCGTTCGGCAAGGCAATCGCCGAACACATCAAGGCCGACGACATGATGGCCGACCTCTGACATCATGCTGTTTCGCGTCATTCTTCCGCTGATCTTTATCGGGCTCTGGTCTTCGGCCTTTCTGGCCGCCAAGGTCGGTGTCCAGTACAGCACGCCGTTTGCGATGCTGCTGGTGCGTTTCACTCTTGTCAGCCTTGTCTTCGCGGCGATGCTGCCTTTTGCGCGGATCTGGCGTGACACGCCGCCACCGCGCGCCACCCGCGCCGTGATCGGCTGGACAGCCCTTGTCGGGATCACGCTTCACAGCACCTATCTTGGAAGCGTCTTCTTCGCGCTCTCGCTTGGTCTGCCAGCCGGCATCGCGGCGCTGATCGTCTCGCTGCAGCCTCTGCTGGCCTCGGGGCTGGCCATTTTTCTGTTTGGCGAAAGGCTGCGGGCCATCCAGATCGGCGGCATGCTTGCCGGACTGGCCGGGGTGGTTCTGGTGCTGCTCCCGAAAATGGGAGGGGGCATGCCGGCCCTTGGCCTTGCCTCGGTCTGTTTCGGCCTCTGCGCTGTCACGTTCGGAACGCTGCTGCAGAAACGCATTGGTGGAAAGATCGACCTGCTGCAGGGCAATCTTGTTCAGACGCTGGCGGCAAGCGCCTTTCTGGCGGTGATCTGCCTGACAGTGGAAACGCCCCGCATTGCCTGGGAGATGCCCTTCATCCTGTCACTGGCCTGGCAGGTGGTGATGGTCTCTGCCGGCGCCTATGTCATCCTGATGGTACTGATCCAGCGCGATACAATGGCCTCGGTTTCGTCACTGATGTTCCTTGTGCCCCCAACCACAGCGGTGATCGCCGCCGTCGGTTTCAACGAGCCGCTGACATTCCTTGGGATCATCGGGTTCTGCCTGACCAGCGCCGGCGTCTATCTGGTCACGGCCAACAGCCGTCCACGCGACGCCTGACCGGCGAGACCAGCCTCAGGACAAGCCACCACACAGCCGTCCCGCCAGATAGCGGGTGAACTGGTGGTTTTCCTGTTCCATCCAGCTGAGGGGGCCCGGCGTGCCAAGCGGTGACTGCGCCCCGCGGAAGATTCCCTCAACGACGTGCCGGTCCTCAACCTGAACCTTGTCGAGGAACGCCTTCTTCTCGGCAATCAGCGCCGCGACATCATCGGCTGCCGCCATCACCTCCGGTGCCAGCGCCGCCCCATAGCGGATGCGGGTCCGGTCGGTGCCTTCGGGCTGCAGCGAGAGATACCAGAGATGGTCCGGTGCCAGAACATACATATGAGAGGGGAACACCGTCGGCATCACCGATGTGTGGCGCCAGAGTCCATCAAGATGATGGTTGTCGTCATGCGCCCGCCCAACCGGGGCGCCTTCGGTCTTGGTAAAGAACTGATAGACGAAATCAGCACCGTCGCCGGCATCGCCGAACTCGTTTTCCTCGACCGTGAAATTCGCGCCAACCGTCTCACGATGCGCCACCGGAAGATGATAGCTTTCCATGAAATTCTCGGTCAGGCATTTCCAGTTTGTGTCCCAGACATGCTCCTCGGAGAAAATGGTGACGTAATCCTGCGGACGATAGCGTTCGGTGACCGGTGTGAGCGCGGCAAGCTTTGTGGCCACCGGCGCGGCATCGGCGTCCAGCGTGACATAGATCCAGCCCTGATAGATCTCGCACCGGATCTGCGCCAGCGCCAGCTCGTCACGCGCGAAACAGGCCGTCCTGTCCATATGCGGGGCCGAGACCAGGCGCCCGTCAATGCCATAGGTCCAGGCGTGATAGGGGCAGGTAAAGCGGCTGGCCCTGCCGCGCCCTTCGACCAGACGCATCATCCGGTGGCGACAGGTGTTGGCGCGCGCACTGATACCACCATCCTTGCCGCGGATCAGAATGACCGGCTGTGGGCCAAGCTCGTAGGTCATGTAGTCGCCTGGCGCGGGAATTTCGTCGGCCCGGCCGGCGCACAGCCAGCTGGCCCCGAAAACATGCTGCTGTTCCAGCGCCAGAATGTCAGGCGAGGTGTAGAGCGCCTTTGGCGGCGCCGTGGCCTCGGCAAGGTCGCGCGCGGCAAGTGCCGAAAGATCGCGAAGCACGAGACCGACAGACATGACCGCTAGCCCTGCGCGCTGGCCGGATAGGCCGGAAACTCGGCGCGCGCAAGGTCAAGATAGGCACTGCGAAGCGCTGCCGTGACCGTGCCGGTCTCGCCGTCACCGATCACCGTATCGTCAATCCTGCCGACGGGAAGCACATAGATCGAGGCTGCCGTGATGAACACCTCATCCGCCTCGAGCACCTGGTCCAGCGTGTAAAGCTCCTCACGGATCTTCAGCTGATGGGTCTCGGCGACCCGCAACATGGTCTGCCGGGTGATGCCGTGAAGAATGTCGTTGCTGACCGGCCGGACATAAAGCTCGCGGTCCTTGATGAAGAAGAAGCTGGAAGACCCGGCCTCGGTCACATAGCCATCGGGCGAGATCATCAGCGCCTCATAGGCACCGGCAAGATGCGCCGCCTGCTTGGCCATCACCTGTCCCAGCAGGTTGGTGGTCTTGATGTCACGGCGCGCCCAGCGGATGTCGGGCGTCGTTGCCAGCGCCACCGGCTCGGCCGGCGCGTCAGCGGCAAATTTCTCTTTCTGGGTGAAGGCGAAGACGGTCGGCTGATAGTCATCATCATACAGATAGCTGCGGTCGCGCGAACCGCGCGTGACCTGAAGATACAGGAACCCTTCCACCGCCTTGTTCGCCTCGATCAGCGTCATCATCGCCACCAGAAGGTCATCACGCGACATCGGCCATGGCATGTCAAGCTCACCAAGGGACCGGTCCAGCCGGTTCATGTGATATTCGTAATCGACAATCTGCGAATCCAGAATACCGAACCCCTCATAGACGGAGTCCGCGAACAGCAGCCCACGGTCGAAGATCGGCACCTTTGCCTCTCCCTCGGGCATGAAGTCTCCGTTCAGAAATACAGTCCGTTCCATCGTTCCGGTCCTAGAAATTTGAAATTCCGGACAAACCCTATCCTGATTCATCCGGCTTTGGAACCATGTGCGGCGCTAGTTCGCAAGTGTCGGCCAGCGGGCGCCAAAGCGGGCCCAGTCGGCGTCATCCATCGCCACTTCCATAGTCTCGTCACCAGCATCCCCGATGCGGCTTGCCTGTACTTTGCCGCGCTCATGAAGCCAGGCCCGTGCCGCGCCATCCGCTGGTCCGACGGTAACGCTGGCGGTGCGACGACCGCCGCCAAGACGCGCCTCGATGGCAGCCAGCAGACCGTCAATGCCGTCCCCGTCCATCGCCGAGGTAAAGCAGCCTTCATCGAACAGATTGGCGAGCGCCTCGCGCACCGGATCACCCGCATCAAGAAGGTCGGATTTGTTCATCACGCTGAGACAGCGTTCGGCCTGCTGGTCCTCGTCAATACCGAGATCGGCCAGCACCCCGCGCACATCGTCCGCCTCCTCGGCGACCAGCGGTGAGGCGGCATCATGGACGTGAAGAAGAAGATCCGCCTGCACGACCTCCTCAAGCGTGCTCTTGAAAGCCTCGACAAGCTCGGTCGGCAACTGGCTGATGAACCCGACCGTATCGGCAAGCACGATCTGTCGGCCTGACGGCAGGGTGACGGCACGCATGGTCGGGTCCAGCGTGGCGAACAGCATGTCCCTGCTGAGCACCCCGGCCCCTGTCAGCCTGTTGAAGAGCGTCGATTTGCCAGCGTTGGTATAGCCGATCAGCGCCACTGTCGGCACCTCACCACGGGTGCGGTTGCCACGCTGCAAGTGGCGGGTGCGCTCGACTTCTTTCAGTTCCTTTTTGATCCGGACGACACGGTCCATCAGCATCCGCCGGTCAAGCTCGATCTGGCGCTCGCCGGGGCCACCGAGGAAGCCGCCACCGCCACGCTGGCGTTCGAGGTGGGTCCAGCTTCGCACAAGCCGGCTTCGCTGGAAGGTCAGCGCCGCGAGTTCGACCTGAAGCCGGCCGGCATGCGTCTGGGCGCGCGCGCCGAAGATTTCGAGGATCAGCGCCGTGCGGTCGATGACCTTGCATTTTGTGCCGGTCTCGAGGTTACGCTGCTGCACCGGGCTGAGGGCGGTGTTCACAATGATCAGCGGGTCATGCGCCTCTTCGGCCATATCGGCAAGCCGGTCGACGAAACCGCTTCCCAGAAAGGTGCCGGCGCGCGGCTTGTACAGCGACACCGTTTCGGCATGGACCACCTCAAGGCCGATGGCCCCGGCAAGCTGTGCCGCTTCCTCAAGCATGGCATCGGCGCTTCGTGGCAGCGGCATGGTGCGTATATCGGGGTGGATGACAAAGGCAGTCGGCGTTCCCAAACGAAATCCTTCACAGGGTCAGGCGGTCAATATCTTGCCACAGAGGTAGAAAAATCCGCCGCGCAATGCAACCGCTGCCATAAAACGACAGGGCAGAATGGCCAGATGGCACGGCGCACAGGATGGACGCCGCCTGTCGCCGTGACTATGCTGCAGCCCGGAAAGGGGCCATCACCATGAAAAAATCGATTATCATCACCGGCGCCGGGCGCGGCATTGGCGCTGCGACCACAAAGGCGTTTCTTGAGGCCGGCTACCGGGTGGGTCTTGTCGGACGCAATGCGGACACGCTGGAAGCCACCGCCGGCGGTCATCCCGATGCGCTGGTCCTTGCCGGTGATGTCGGCGATCCTGAAACCGTTGACCGGATTTTTGCCCGCGCCATGGAGGCATGGGGGCGGGTCGATGTCCTGTTCAACAATGCCGGGCGTGGCAGCCCGCCACGCACCCCTGACGAGACAAGCATCGAGGACTGGATGGATGTGGTGCGGATCAACCTGACCGGATCCTTTCTGTGCGCACGTGCCGCCTTTGCCGCGATGCGCGCGCAATCCCCTCAGGGCGGGCGGATCATCAATAACGGATCGGTCTCGGCATATGCGCCGCGCCCCGGATCAGCCCCCTATACATCCACAAAGCATGCGATTACCGGCCTGACCCGCAGCCTGTCACTCGACGGCCGTCCGTTCGACATTGTCTGCGGGCAGATCGACATCGGCAATGCACTGACCGAAATGGCGCAGCCGATGACCGAAGGCGTGCCCCAGGCCGACGGATCAATCCGCGCCGAAGCGGTGATGGATGTGGCGCATGTCGCGACCTCGGTCCTTCACATGGCCGAGTTGCCGCTGGACGCCAATGTCCAGTTCATCACCGTGATGGCCCCGAAGATGCCGTTTATCGGGCGCGGATGATCCGGGTTACGGCCTGAACCCGCCATAGGCGATGAAAGGCCCGTTCCGGTATTCCGGCTTGCCATAGGCGAAGACGCCACCCTGCGGATATTCCATGCGCCCTCCGGCGGCACGAAGAATGGCGTCACCGGCAGCCGTGTCCCATTCCATCGTCGGCCCGAAGCGCGGATAGACATCGGCCTCCGCGGCAGCGACAAGACAGAATTTCACACTGGACCCGGTGGATACCGTTTCGGTGATGCCGTGGCTTGCCAGCCAGTCATTTGTGGCGTCATCGCGGTGCGACCGGCTGGCCACCGCAACGGGGCCCGTCGCCGGCACATCACGGACGGCGATGTCACGCCGGGTGCCCTTGGTCGTTTCTGCAGCCCCCAGCCCGACAATACCGGTGAACAGACGGTCATGCGCCGGGGCAAACACAATGCCCATGACCGGCGCACCGCCCCTGATCAGCCCGATATTCACCGTGAACGCCCCATTGCCGTCAGGGCGCAGGAATTCTTTGGTACCGTCGATCGGATCGACCAGAAAAAAGCAGTCCGGCGCGGCCATGGTGTGACTTGCCGCATTTTCCTCGGACACCACGGCGATCTGCGGCGCAACCTCTGCCAGCGCGGCAAGAAGGATGGCTTCCGCCGCCTCGTCAGCGTCGGTCACCGGCGAGCCGTCCGGCTTGTCACGCGCGGCAACACCGCTGGCATGGATCGTCATGATGGCGTCGCCAGCGGCGCGGACCGGGTCAATCAGCGCATCCATCATCTGCTTCATATCGGTCTGCGAAACGGTCATCTTTCTGCTCCGGGTTGGCCGGAGCCTATCGCCATCACAGGTCGAGTTCCATCTGATTCTGCGATCCGCGCCGTGCCGGTGCCCGCTGGCGGTTCGGTGGATTGCGATCCGAGACAAACCCACGGCTGTTGCGGCTGCCATGACGTTCGACAACCACCGCGGCTTCACTGGCGTGAGCCCGCGACTTCCGAAGGGCGAACATCGCGTCGGCGGCGCGACGGCGCGCGGCGCGCTCCTCGACCAGCGGTGACGGATAGTCCGGCGCAGCTTCCGGCTTGGCCCAGGGGGTGTGGATCAGGCCGGTTGGCATCTCCGCCAGCTCAGGCAGCCAGCGCCGGATGAACCGGCCCTCCGGGTCCTGTTCCTGTGACTGTTTCAGCGGGTTGTAGATGCGGATGGTGTTGATGCCGGTGATGCCAGACTGCATCTGGCACTGGCTGTAATGAATGCCGGGCTCGTAATCGGTGAACTGCCGTGCCAGATGAAGGGCCGGCGCCCGCCAGTCCAGCCACAGATGATAGGCGGCAAAGCTCATCACCATGGCGCGCATCCGGAAGGTCAGCCAGCCTGTCGCGGCAAGCGAACGCATACAGGCATCCACCAGCGGATAGCCGGTGCGCCCCTGCTGCCACGCCGCGAGAAACGCGTCAGCTTGTCCGTGAGACTTGTCGAGTGTCCTGTAGGCGGAATGAAAGGAGCGGAATTCGGCACCCGGTTCATCTTCGAGCTTCTGGATGAAATGGCAGTGCCAGTGAAGCCGGCTTTCAAAGCTGCGGATGGATGGCGACCAGCCACGCCTCTCCTCCGGCGGGCGACCGGCCAGCCCAGCCTTCTGCCGCCGACTTTCCTGCCAGACCTCACGCATCGACAGAACCCCGAAGGCAAGATAGGGCGACAGCCGCGAACAGCTTGCCGCCGCCGTCACCGGCGATGACATGGTGAAGCGATAGGAATTGCCGCGGGTCGCGAAAAAGCTGCTCATCCTCTCGAGCCCGGCCTGACGCCCCCCGGGCTGACGCTGCGGACAATCGGCCGGACCAAGCCCCAGTCGTTCCGGGTCGGGCCAGGGATCGCTGTCCATGCTGGTCGGTGCCAGCGCCACAGGCGGCGGGGTAACCGGGGCCTCCATCATGCCGTCCCATCTGCCGGCCCAGCCGCGCCGCGACGACAGCCGCCGGTGAACGCCAAACTGCTGCTCTTCGATGATTTCGATACCCTGTGCCCGTGCCCAGGCCAGAACCCGCCTGTCACGGTCATAGGTCCAGTGGTTCCAGGTTTCCTGATGCGTCCGGATGCGGGTGATGCCATGCGCGGCACAGAGCCGTGAGAGCACCTCGACCGCGTCTCCGACGCGAAGCACCAGCGGGTGCCCAAGCGCAGCAAGCCTGCCATCCAGTTCGGTCAGGCATTCGCCAAGAAAATCGTAATGACGGCGTGACATGTCAGGCTGCGACCAGAGGTCAGGCTCGAGAATATAGAGCGGAATCACCCGTCCACCAGCCGCGGCGGCGGCGCTGGCAAGCGGGGCATGATCGTCGACCCGCAAATCACGTTTGAACCAGACGATGTCCACCAATGTTCCCTATCTGTACCTGTTCCTAAAGATAGGTCGCATTACAGCCATGCTGGCGCAAGACACAGGTCACGCGCGAAATGCCGCAGAAGCGGAACCAGGGTGGCTAGCCGGCACGCATGTCGGCTGCAATGGCGCGCAGGCCGAGAGCCAGCGTCCGCGCGTCGATCGAGACAGCGACAAAATCGACACCGCGTGCCAGATAGCCCTTCGCCGCCGCAGGGTCGAGCGCCATGATCCCCGACGCCTTGTCAGAGGCGGCGATCTTGTCGAGCGCGGTTGCAACAGCCGTGACCACCTCGGGTGCGCCGACATTACCGATATGACCAAGATTGGCGCTGAGGTCCGATGGACCGATAAACACGGCGTCGACACCGTCCACCGTCAGGATGTCATCAAGCGCATCAAGCCCGGCCTTGGTTTCGATCTGCACGACAAGGCACATCTCGTCATCGGCGGTGGTCAGATAATCGGCGTGGCTCGAGAAGCCCGTGGCGCGCGCACCGGCACCCCCGACCCCACGAATGCCGTGTGGCGGGTAGCGCATCGATTTCACCAGCATCTCGGCCTGTGCCGCGCTTTCCACCATCGGGACGATCAGGGTCTGGCAGCCAAGATCGAGGATCTGCTTGATCACATGCGTCTCGCCGATATGCGGACGCACCGCGGCGGCGGCGTCATAGCCGGCGATGGCCTGAAGCTGTGCCAGTACCGATGGCAGGTCATTCGGCGAATGTTCGGTATCAATCAGCAGCCAGTCAAAATCGGCAGTGGCGGCAATCTCGGCGGCGATCGCCGTGCCCTGCGTCAGCCAGCAGCCGATGGTCTGCTGTCCGTCCTTCAAGGATTGCTTGAACCTGTTCACTGGTGCGGCCATGAGCTGTCTTCCCTATTCGAAATCGATCCGGACGGACCCGAAGGCACCGTAGTCAGCGCTGAAGCTGTCGCCGTGGCGCGCCTCGACCGGGCGAATGAAGCTTCCCGACAGCACCACGTCACCGGCACGAAGACCAGCGCCATATTTGGCAAGCCGGTGCACCAGCCAGACCATGCTTTCCACCGGGTCGTTCAGCACCCCGGCGCCAAGACCGGTTTCCTCGACCTCATCATTGCGCGAGACAATCGCGCCCACCCAGCGAAGATCAAAGGCACCGACATCATGCGAGGCGTCACCAAGGACCACACCGGCATTCGCGGCATTGTCCGAGATGGTGTCGAGAACGGTGCGCTGCGCGCCGGTGTCGGGATCGGCGCGGAAGATGCGTGTGTCGAGGATTTCAAGCGCCGGCGCAACAGCCCGCGTCGCGGCGATCACATCCGCGCCGGTAACATCGCCGCCTGACAGGTCACGATCCATGATGAAGGCGATTTCGGCCTCGATGCGGGGTTCGATGAAACGGCCTGCAGGTACCGTGCTACCATGGTCGAAGAACATGTCCTCGAACAGGATGCCGCTGTCCGGAATGTCGATATTGAGGGCATTTTGCATGGCCTTCGATGTCAGGCCGATCTTCCAGCCGCGAATGCTGCCACCCGCGGCGAGCTTGCGGTCGACAAAGGCGGCCTGGACCGCATAGGCATCATCCATATCCATGCCGGGATGGGTGGCGGTCATCAACCTTGTCTGGGTGCGGTCTCGCTCGGCTGCAAACAGCGCCTCGCCAGCACCAGCCACCTTGTCCTCTGTCATCATCGGCATGGCCTATACCTCCTCGTCACAAACACCGTTGGTGAGCGTACCAAGACCGTCGGCGGAAATCTCGACAATATCACCGGGACGAAGCCATTTCGGTGGATCAAACCGTGCCCCTGCACCGGTCGGTGTCCCGCACACCAGAACATCGCCGGCGGCAAGTGGCGTGAAGGTCGAGACATAGGCGATGATGTCGGTGAAGGAAAAGATCATGCGGCTTGTGCGATCCTGTTGCCGGACCTCGCCATTGACCCGCGTCGTCAGCTCGATATCGGCCAGCATCGCGGCCCCGGTAAAGGCCAGAAGCCCCGGCCCCATCGCCGCCGATTTCTCGAAATTCTTGCCCTGGGTCACATTGAACTTGGCATGCCGCACCCAGTCACGGATGGTGCCCTCATTGCACAATGTCACCGCCGCGATATGGTCCCATGCCCGGCTCGCCGGAATGCGCCGGCCACCGGTGCCGATGACAATGGCGATTTCACCCTCATAGTCCAGCTGCTCGGATTCCGGCGGGCGGCGCAGATCATCGCCATGCCCGACAAAGCTTCCCGGAAAGCGGATGAACAGCGACGGGTTTGCCGGCGCCGACTGACCGTCCTTGTATTCGGCATTGCGGTCGGGGAAATTCACCCCGACGCAGATGATCTTGCCGGGGGACGGCAGCGGCGCTGTCAGCGTCACATCACCCACAGCGAGCCTTGTGCCACCTTCGGCGGCATACAGATCGGCCAGCGCGCCCTGATTGGCGGCATCGCTGAGCGTGGCAAAGCGACCGGCGAACAGCTCGGTGAGGTCTGTCACCACCGCGTCATCAAGCCGGCCAAAACGCGGCGTATCATCATGAAGAAAACTGATCAGGCTTGGCATGTCGGGTCTCCGCGGGCAGTTTCTTGCGTTATTAGGTTTCGGGGGTCAGGGCGCGATGATCGGCTGGGCTTTCAACGCCGGTTCGCACACATCCGCGCCGGCGAAAATGGTTCCATGCTCGAACCAGGACCGCGGGGCCGGCGCACCCCACAGCGTCTGGCGCTGCGGGTCCTTCAGGTCCCAGTGGATCGGTTCATGGTCGGGATCGACCGTCTGATAGTCGGAACAATAGATTTCGGTGCGATGTCCATCAGGGTCGAGGATATAGAGGAAGAAGGCGTTGGCGATGCCGTGCCGGCCCGGCCCACGTTCGATGCTGTCGACATAGCCTGTGGTCGCCATCACATCGAGAAGGTCGATGATGTTCATCGGGGTCGGCACCCAGAAGGCGATATGGTGAAGCCGCGGCCCCGCCCCGTTGGTAAAGGCAATATCATGAACACCGCCCTTGCGGTGCATCCAGGCGGCCCACAGGCGGCCCGTTTCCTTGTCCTCGGTATATTCGGTGGTCCGGAAGCCGATCTCGTTATAGAAGGCAACGCTGTCGTCAACATGCGGCGAGAAGCAGTTGAAATGGTCGATCCGCAACGGCTTTACCCCGCGATAGAGGGCGTATTTCTGATGAATGCTCGGAAGGCGGTCCATGGCGAAATAAAATTCCAGCGGAATGCCATGCGGGTCAATCACGCGTAATGTGCGGCCCTGGAACGGACGCTCAACCCAGCTGGTAGCCTGGCCCCGTGCGGCAAAGAAGTCGGCAGCCTTGTCGACATCCTCTTCGGAGAAGACGCGGAAGGCGAGATAGCTGCAGGTCGGGTCATCGCCCTTGCGAAGAACAAGGCAATGATGGCCACGTTCCTCCATCGCCCGAAGACAGATGATCTCACTGTCCTCGAAGGTCACCTGCAGACCGAGTGTATCGACATAGAAGGCACGGCTGGCGGCAAGGTCGCGGACAATCAGCTCGGTGTGCGAGACCCGCACGATCGAAAAGGCCGGATGGAGATTGAAGGCTGGTACTGGCATGGTGCTGTCCTAAAGGCCGAGTTTGGGGACGGCGCGCGGCGCTGTGGCGAACGCGACATTGCGTGTTTCCATGTAGAAATCAAAGGACCAATCGCCGCCATCACGACCGATGCCGGACTCCTTCGTGCCACCGAACGGCGTCGGAAGGTGGCGCAGATTTTCCGAATTGACCCAGATCATGCCGGCATCCATGCCATCGCTGAACCGCATGGCGCGGGTGACATCGCCGGTCCACAGATAGCCGGCAAGGCCGTAAGCCACATCATTGGCAAGGGAAAGCGCCTCATCCTCGTCGGCGAAGGGAATGGCGGTCAGCACCGGTCCGAAGATTTCCTCCTGCGCGATCCGCATCGACTGGCGCGCGCCGGTGAACAGGGTTGGCGCGACATAACAACCGGCCGCAAGCTCACCCGCCGTCACCTTCCCGCCGCCAGCGGCGATGGTCACCCCTTCCTCGCGCGCGATGTCGAAATAGGACAGCACCTTGGCCTCGTGGTCCGGGTGGATCAGCGGCCCGACCACCGTCTCGGGATCGAGAGGATGGCCGATCTTCAACCGCTTCGCCTTGTCGGCAAGGACGGCGGTGAAGTCATCATGGACCGACTGCTCGACAAGCACACGGCTGGATGACGTGCAGCGCTCACCATTCAGCGAGTAGATCATGAAGGCGGCAGCATCAGCGGCGCGTTCCAGATCGGCATCGGCAAAGACCACCACCGGGTTCTTGCCTCCAAGTTCAAAATGAACCCGCTTCAGCGTATCGGCACCCTGCTTCATGATCATCTTGCCGGTGGCACTCTCGCCAACAAAGGCAATGGCCTTGATCATGGGATGTTCGGTCAGGGCGCGCCCGGCCTCCTCGCCAAACCCGTTGACCAGATTCCAGACGCCTGGCGGCAATCCGGCCTCCTCGGCGATCTCCATCAGGATACGCGCCGTGACCGGCGACAGCTCGGCGGGCTTGTGAACAACCGTACAGCCGGCCGCCAGCGCCGGTGCGATCTTCCATGTGGACAGCATGAAGGGCGTGTTCCAGGGGGTAATGACCCCGACCGGGCCAATCGGACGGCGCGAGGTGACATTCATCTGGTCGCTGGCAAACAGGCTCTGCCCGTCACGGGCGGATGGCGCCTTGTCGGCAAAGAACCGAAAATTTTCGGCCCCGCGAAGTGCCGCCTTCGACATGAAGCGGATCGCCTGACCCGTATCGATACATTCCAGAAGCGCGATTTCCTCGGCCCGCGCGACGATACCGTCGGCGATGCGGTGCAGGATGGCGCGGCGCTGCGCCCCGTCCATGTCGCGCCAGGCGGGAAAGGCGTCATGCGCTGCCTTTGCAGCAGCGTCGATGTCCTGCGAGGTGCCACGCGCCACCGTGGCAATCGGCGCCAGATTGATCGGCGAAATCGATTCGAATGTAGCACCGGAGCTGGCTTCGCAATCCTTGCCACCAATGCGGTTCAGAATTGGCTGGCCTTCATATCGTGCCAGCAGCTCCCTCGCCCTGTCCTGATTGTCCGAGAATGACATTTGCGCCGCCCCTGCTGTGCTCTCTCGCCTGATGTTCTGTCACCGGTCAAGGTTGGCCGATTGACTTTCCACGCCGATCTGATTTAATTCACATGTTAAGTAATTTATGTCCCGAGTCAACAACACGGTGCAGCAGGACCCATCGCCATGGCCCATCTGAGTTTCGAATATTCAGCCAATCTGGAAGCGCATCTGGATATGCAGGCGCTGTCTGATGTGATGCGGGATGCGATGCATGACAGCGGGGTGTTCCCGCTTGGCGGGATCCGGGTGCGGGGAACGCGTGTTGATGTGTGCAGCGTTGCCAGCGGCGAGGCAGAGCTCGGCTTCATCGACATGACGCTTCGCATGGGTCAGGGACGCGATGAATCTGTCAGGGTACAGGTCACTGACGACATCTACAGCGCCGCTGAAAGCTGGCTTCGTGACAGGGTCGGCGATATGCCGTTCGCCCTGTCGCTCGAAGTGATGGAGATCGATGCCCGCTTTGCCGAGAAACGGTTCAACACACTTCACGGATTTCTGAAGGCAAAGGACAGTGCCGGTGGCTGAGGCCCCGCGCTATGATGATTCGCTGACGATCGCCCTGTTGCGCGCCCGCGAGGCGGTGACAGCACAGTTTCGCGATCATGTCGGGGCCGCGGGGCTGACCCTGCCGCAATGGCGGGTGATCAGGGCGCTTGCCGGCGGCAAAGCTCTCGACACAACTACGCTGGCAAGGCGCTGCGTGATCCTGGCCCCGTCCCTCAGCCGCATCATCAAGACCCTGTCGGAGCGCGGACTGGTTGAGCAGGTGCCAGCAAAGGACAGGCGCCAGCGGGTGATCCGGCTGACCATGGATGGCGAGGTGATGTTCTCGCAGATGTGGAATGTCTCAAAGACACGCTACGCTGCCATCGAGACAGCCTTCGGCCATGAGGAGGTGCACGATCTGGTGAAGACGCTGAACAGGCTGCGCGAAGTTCTGGAGAAGCAGGACTGAGACCGGCTGACAGGCTCAGGCCTGATCATTGCGCCCGTGATAGGCGAGATACCACTCGGCAAATCGTTTCACACCGTCACGCACATCGGTGTCGGGGGCAAACCCGACCCATTTGCGCAATTCCGATGTATCGGCGCTTGTCGCCGGCACATCGCCCGGCTGCATCGGCATCATGTTCTTCTTTGCCGTGATGCCAAGCGCCGCTTCCAGCGCACCGATATAGTCCATCAACGGCGTAGGGTTGCCATTGCCGATATTGAACACCCGGAAGGGCGCCTTGGATGTCTGCGGGTCCGGTTGCAACGGATCGAAATCGGGGTTCGGTTCCGCCACCTTGTCGAGCACCCGGATCACGCCTTCGACAATGTCATCGATATAGGTGAAGTCGCGAACCATCTGGCCGTTGTTGAAAACATTGATGGTGTCACCAGCCAGCATCGCGCGGGTGAACATGAACAGCGCCATATCCGGCCGCCCCCACGGCCCATAGACCGTAAAGAACCGCAGACCGGTGGTCGGCAGATCGTAAAGATGGCTGTAGGTATGGGCCATCAGCTCATTGGCCTTCTTCGTGGCTGCATAGAGTGATACCGGGTGGTCAACGCTGTGATGTTCACTGAACGGCATCTGTTCGTTGCCGCCATAGACCGATGATGAGCTGGCATAGACAAGATGCGCGACACTGTTGTGGCGACAGCCTTCAACGATGTTGATGAAGCCCTGAAGATTGGCATCGATATAGGCATACGGGTTTTCGAGTGAATAGCGAACCCCGGCCTGTGCCGCCAGATGGATCACCCGGTCCGGCTTTTCCGCGGCAAACAGGGATGCCATGGCGTCCTTGTCTTCCACCGACACCCGATGGAAGCTGAAATTCTCATGGCTTGCGATGCGCGCCAGACGCGCTTCCTTCAGCGAGACCTCATAATAGTCATTCAGATTGTCCACGCCGACAACCGTATCGCCCCGCGCCAAAAGCCGTTCGATACAATGCATGCCGATGAAACCGGCTGATCCTGTCAGAAGAACTTTCATTGGCTGCTGTTTTCACCTGTTATCGGCACCGCGTCATTCCTGAGAGGCTTATAGACGTCGCCTGCCAGTTTTGCCAGCTAGACCTTGCCCTCCGGCTTGCCACCGCGGTGATAGGGGATCACCGAAATGTTGCGGCCGATCTCGATGCTCAGCAGATCTTCGGCCACCATGACCGTGCCGTCATACTCTTCGGCAAGCTCAGCCATCACGTCATTGATCGAAACAGGATCGGGCTTCAGCAGCACCAGATGCGTCAGCAATGCCAGCTTCGGGCGCGTCTGCGCAAAGACCCGGCCAACCTCTGCCGGCGATGCGTGATGTTCCATCACCAGCCTGATCGCCTGCATTTTCTGCTGGATTTCCTGACGCGCGGCAGCGACTTCATGGACGAAGACATCGGCACCATGCGCCTGTGCAATCAGGTTCTCGTTATAGCGTGTGTCATGGCTGTGAACGAATACACGGCCCTGATACTCGACCCGAAAGCCATAGGCAATATCGATAAAGTCACCATGGTCCACCCTGATCGAACGGACAACAAGGCCACCCTGATCATAGACAATACCCTCCTCATAGAGGTGCGGGATGATCCGCATATGCTCAGGGTCGATTTCATTGTCGGCGGTGCGGATGTCGCGGTCCAGGCCGGTGGCAATCCACGCCCCTTCGGCGATGCGCTCGATGCCGGGCGGCCCATGCACATGAAGGGGGCCGTTCCGGCCACCGAACTTCTGGCGGATCGTGCCCGTCATCGCAAAGTCAAAAATGCCGGCATAATGGTCGGAGTGGTAATGCGAGAGAATGATCCGGTCGACATGCCCCACACCAAGACCGAGTTGCGACAGCCGGATGCT
>NTKV01000015.1 GCA_002457745.1 SAR116 cluster bacterium MED-G06
GCAATTGGATGTCTTGCATAGAGGTTGAGTTTGTAGAGTTCCTTTTCTGAACCCTTCAACTGTGAAGACACTTCCAACCCATATCTCTGTAGCAAATCTAACAGTGAAACATCGTTAGCATTCACTCTTGGTAGAGGTGAGTTCTTCAAGGTTTGTTCAAGTTCTTGAACCCACCTTACTGCATCTGACTTCTTGCCAAAGGACTTGGTGAAACTCTGCCATCCAGCAACCCTTACTTGGGCATTCCAAGACTTCCCTCTTTTACGCACACAACCCATCGATTTGACCTCTACTGTGTCAAATCTGTGTCAAAACAAGGTTTCTCTGAGGACAGACTGATACCGTGAACTGGTAACTATCTGAATATATTGTCTAGGAAATGGCGCGCTCGGGAAGATTCGAACTCCCGACCCCCAGATTCGTAGTCTGGTGCTCTATCCAGCTGAGCTACGAGCGCGCAATCCGGCGCCGGTGAAATATCCGGCGCAAGGATGGCGCACCATAGGCGAAGCACCCGACGCTGGCAAGACCCTTTCGGCAGGCCAGCAGGCCGTGTTCCACGCCATCACCTTCGCCAGATCGGACTTGTCATCGGCGCGCCAGAAGCTACATTCACCGCAGGCAAAAAACTGGCGGAATTTCGGAAAACAGGGGTGACAAGAATGGCCGACGTGTATGACAAGTCCTTTCCCGTGTCGTGGGAGGAACTCCACCGCACTTCCAAGGCGCTGGCCTGGCGTCTTCTGGAAATGGGTCCCTTCGAGGGGATCGTTGCAGTCACGCGCGGCGGCCTGGTGCCGGCGGCCATTGTTGCCCGCGAGCTGGAGATTCGCCTGATCGAGACCGCCTGCATTTCGTCATATCACGGGAGCGAGCAGGGCCGGCTGGATATCCTGAAGGGGGCCCCGAGTGCCGGAACCGGCAAGGGCTGGTTGATTGTCGATGACCTTGTCGATACCGGCGAGACGGCAAAGGCGCTGCGGCAGATGATGCCGGAGGCGCATTTCGCCACGGTCTATGCCAAGCCGGCCGGCCGGCCGCTTGTCGATACCTTCGTGACCGAGGTGTCGCAGGACACCTGGATCTTCTTCCCGTGGGATATGGAACCGCAGCCCTCCACCCCGATCATCGGCCGCCGCTGAGACCCTGAACGCGGGTTCGGAGCGGTCAGCGCCCGTCCGATGCAAACATCTCCATCGGAAGCTGCAGCCTGAATTCGCTGCCATCATCATTTGAGCGTGTGAGTTTCAGGGCGCCGCCCTGGGCCACCGCGAGGTCGCGGGCGATGGCCAGCCCGAGACCGGTGCCGCCGCTTCGCTTGCTGCGGAAGGCCAGAAACAGATCATCCCAGTCCGCACGCGCGATTCCGGGGCCGTCATCAGCAATATCGATGACCCCAAGCTTGCCGGCGCGCCAGACATCAATGCTGAGTGAGGTGGCGCCGGCGCTTGCCGCATTGCGCGCCAGATTCAGCAGGATGCGGGACATCATCACGCGGTCGAGCCGCAATGTGTCGGGCCCGTCATAGCGGATCGTGAGATTGGCATCTTCGCCGGTTTCGGCGGCAAGCTGCTGCATCGCAATGTCCTCGGGTTCCGCCTGCGGGGTGTCGGCCAGGTAATCCATCATCGACTGCACCAGCGCCACCGACTGTTCAAGCGAGCGAACGATATGCGGCGCGGCGCGGCGCACCCGCGGGTCTTCCGAAGCCAGGATTGTGTCGGCGACCAGCGTCGCCGAACTCAGAACATTGCGGATGTCGTGGTTGATCTTTGCCACCGCCTCGCCGATATCGGCAAGCCGTTCACGCTGACGGAGGGCCAGAAGCGTGTTGCGCTGCAGGGTGTCCAGCGCTTCCGCGGCGGCGCTGAACTCTCGTGACCGCGTCATTTCTTCGGGAATCGGCGTGGCAACAGTGGGGTCGTCGCTGAATTCGGTGATGGTGTCGATCAGCGCCTGCAGCGGGGCGGAATAATGCCGCCTCATGAAGAGCCGCAGCGCGGTCAGTGCCGCGAAGATCAACACGGTTGCGCCGGACAGCCAGGCCATGAATGTCATCCGGACCGCGGCATGGAACCGATCCGCCTTGAGCGTGACCTCCGATTCGCCTGCCGGCCCCAATCCGGTCACCCGAAGCGTCATGATATCCGGATCAAGAAGAAGTTGTGATACACCGGCGATACCGTCGAGGAGTGACGGCGACCGCAGATCAAAACCCGTCATCGGGGCGTCTTCCGGATCGGCGTCCGGTATAACCAGACTGGCATCATGCGCTGCCAGTGAGACATGTCTGTAATAGGTTGGCGTTGTTGCCAGCAGCGACAGGAAAATCGCCAGAATCACCGCGCCGGCAAAGATCAGCAGCTGTGCCGGCCAGTGGCGGGCAGTGCGTCTGGGCATCAGCGTGTCGCGCATCTGGGTGTGGCGCATGCGGCTAGGTCCGTTCCTTGGTTGTCATCATTGTAGTCCGGTTTAGTCTTGCCGGGTGAGTGATTCTGGCCTTATGCCATAGCCCGGCCGGGTCTGTCAGCGGTGAAAGGCTGGCAGGTCTGCCAGTGTTGTAGACAGACAGGGCCCGAAAGACCCTGAAAGACGTTGACAGTTTGCCTGCCGAGCCCTACAACCCGACGCAGTTTCCGACACCATATTCATAGTGCGAAAGGAGCGTCGCCATGAAACGCACCTATCAACCGAGTGTTCTCGTCCGCAAGCGCCGCCACGGCTTTCGCTCGCGCATGGCCACTGTTGGCGGCCGCCGCGTTCTGCGTGCCCGCCGTGCAAAGGGCCGCGCGCGCCTGTCTGCCTGATCTCCGGACGCCGCCGCTGTGACCGGTCTGGTCAGCATACCGTCGCGGGCCGGGTTTCTGGCAGCGCGCAACAGTGGCATCAAGGCGGTGGCGGCAGGTTTCGTCCTGCAAGCCACGCCGACCGGTCGCGATGACTGGCGGCTTGGTCTCACAGCTTCCAAGAAAACTGGCAATGCCGTGCGCCGCAATCGCGCGCGCCGGCGTCTTCGCGCGCTTGCCCGCAGCGAACTGGCAACGCGTGCCCGCGCCGGTACCGATTATGTGATCATTGCCCGCCATAACACCGCAGAGAGGCCATGGCAGGACCTTGTCAGTGAGTTTCACAAGGCGCTTGGCCATCTCCACCGGGTGATTGACAAACAGGGTGGCCAACGGTGATGTCTGGGGTGATGGCGGGGGTAACAAGGCTGCTGGCGTTGCCTCTGTTGGCGCTGATCTGGCTGTACCGGATGATGATTTCTCCACTTCTGGGGGCGAATTGCCGGCACCTTCCGACCTGCTCGGACTATGCGCGGGAGGCCATCGAACGTTATGGGCCCTTGCGTGGCGGGTGGTTTGCGCTAAAACGTATCTCGCGTTGCCATCCGTGGGCGGATCCGATGTTTGATCCGGTGCCCGAAGGTGAGGATGGCGAGGCCCCGGGCCGCGGTACGCGACCGAAATAGACTATCCAGGAGCGGATGCTCGTGACGATTGTGGGCCGTGACCGGCCGTCTTGTAAAACACTGGTGCGCAGGCTCGCGCGGGAACGCGATTGATGAACCCCGAAAACCGCAACATGATTCTGGCGATTTCGCTGTCTATGGCCGTGCTGTTCGGCTGGCAGATGTTCGTCGTCGGTCCCGAGCTCGAAGAGGAAGCGGCGCTGCAGCAGCAGATTGCCGCGCAGGAGGCCGCTGCCGCGGCAGAAGCCGCCGCCGAGCTGAATGAAGTACCGAAGGCCAACCTGTCGGGAAGCGCATCCGAGGCCACGCCCGGTGTCGCCTCTTCGGCAGAGGCGCCGGCGGTATCCGCCCCGCGCATCACCATCGATGCACCGCTTGTCTCAGGGTCGATCTCGCTTGCCGGGCTGCGCATCGATGATGTGATGCTGAAGGCCTATCGCGAGACGCAGGACGATGATTCCGACAACATCCAGTTCCTTCTGCAGACAGACAGCGACCGGCCTTTCTTCGCCGAATTCGGATGGGCTTCGGGTGATGCCGACCAGCCGATGCCGACAGCCGACAGCGTCTGGACCGCCAGTTCGATGCTGCTGTCACCGACAACTCCGGTGACGCTGAGCTGGAACAATGGCAAGGGCCTGACCTTCCGTCGGCAGCTGGCGATCAATGATGATTATATGATCACGGTTGACGACAGCGTCGAGAGCAGCCTGTCGACGCCGCTGACCCTGTTCCCCTACGGTCTGGTGCGCCGCCACGGCACCCCGCCGACAACCGGCATCTATATCCTTCACGAAGGCGCACTTGGCGTGTTCGACGAAACGCTCAGCGAAATCGATTACGATGACATGCGTGACGGCGATGAAGGGATCGATGATATCCGGCCTGAATCCAATGGGGGCTGGATCGGCTTTACTGACAAATACTGGCTTGCCGCGCTTGTGCCGGACCAGTCGAAGCGGATGAATTACGCCTTCAAGGCGCTGTCCGGCCCGGGCGATCGCTATCAGGTGGACTATATTTCCAGTGACGGCATGGTGCTTGCCGCAGGCGGCGCCGTGACCAGTCAGACGCGCCTGTTCGCCGGCGCGAAGAAGGTCTCGCTTCTCGATGGATACGCTGCCGAGCTGGGGATCAAGAATTTCGATCTGGCGATCGATTTTGGCTGGTTCTATTTCCTGACAAAGCCGTTCTTCTACGCGATCAACTGGCTGAACGGGCTGCTTGGCAATTTCGGTCTTGCCGTTCTGGCCTTCACTGTCGGGGTGAAGCTTGTCTTCTATCCGCTGGCCAACAAATCCTATCGCTCGATGGGCAAGATGCGGATCCTGCAACCGAAGGTACAGCAGATCCGCGAACGTCATGCCGATGACCGCATGGCGATGAACCAGGCGATGATGGCCCTCTACAAGGAAGAGAAGGTCAACCCGGCAGCAGGCTGTCTTCCGGTGCTGTTGCAGATTCCGGTGTTCTTTGCGCTGTACAAGGTGTTGTTCGTCACCATTGAAATGCGGCATGCCCCCTTCTTTGGCTGGATCACCGATCTGTCGGCCCCTGATCCGACCTCGGTCTTCAACCTTTTCGGCCTGATGCCGTTTTCGGTGGATTTCCTGCCGCCCTTCCTGCAGCTTGGCGCCTGGCCGATCATGATGGGGGTCTCGATGTTCCTGCAGATGCGGCTGAACCCGGCGCCACCAGACCCGGTCCAGGCGCGGATCTTCCAGTTCATGCCCATCATCTTTACCTTCCTTCTGGCCACCTTCCCGGCCGGTCTGGTGATCTACTGGACCTGGAACAACCTGCTTTCTATGGCGCAACAATGGTACATCATGAAGAGGATCGAGAGGGAGAGCTGAGCCCCGAGCAACTCGAGGCCGGACGTCTTCTCTTCGCCGGAAGCTGCGATTTCATCGCGGCTGCCAACAACATGCATGTCCTGCCGCCTGAAGGGCTGCCTGAAATCTGCTTTGCCGGCCGTTCCAATGTCGGCAAATCATCGCTTGTCAACGCGCTGACCGGACGCAAGGCGCTGGCCCGCACCTCGCAGACGCCGGGGCGGACCCGCCAGCTCATCTTTTTCGATCTTGCCAACCGGCTGCAGCTTGTCGATCTGCCGGGATATGGCTACGCCTCGGCGCCGAAGACCGACATCAAGGCCTGGACCACCCTGACCCGCAAATTCCTGTCAGGCCGCGCCTCGCTGCAACGGGTTTTCCTGCTGATCGACTGCCGGCGCGGCATCGGATCGGCGGATGCCGAGATCATGAAGCTTCTTGATTCCAGCGCGGTGTCATGGGCGGTTGTCATGACCAAGGCGGACAAGCTGAAACCGGGGGCGCTGCAATCTGTCTGCGACTCGACACTGAAGCGCATCAACACCCATGTTGCGGCCTATCCTGAGCTGTTTGTCACCTCGTCGGAGACACGCGATGGCATTGCCGAGCTTCGCGCGCATCTTGCCGGGCTGGCGCTGGCGAAGGAATGAGCTGCTGATCGGGTCTTGCGCAGGCCCACGCCTTGCCGATAGGGTGGCGCCGCCGCCCTGTTGGCGGGCCAAGGCATGTCTGAGGACAGAATGATGGATGACAAGAGTTCAACGCTGCAATCCACGCTGCTGGAGAAGACCGGCATGCTGGTCGAAGCGCTGCCGTTCATGCGCCGCTATTCCGGGCAGACGATTGTTATCAAATTCGGCGGGCATGCCATGGGCGAGGCTGATTATGTCAGCGCCTTTGCTGCGGATATCGCGCTGCTGGATCAGGTTGGCGCGCGGCCTGTCGTGGTTCATGGTGGCGGTCCCCAGATCGGCGAGATGCTGAAAAAGCTGCAGATTGAATCGGATTTCATCGACGGGCTGCGGGTTACCGACGAGGCGACCATCTCGGTCGTCGAAATGGTTCTGGCTGGCGGTATCAACAAGGCGCTTGTCGCCGCCATTGCCCGGGCAGGCGGCCGTGCTGTCGGCATTTCCGGCAAGGATGGCGGGCTGATCACCGCGCGCAAGCTGATGGCCACGGCAAAAACCGAAGGAAGCGCCATCGAGGAGGCCATTGACCTCGGCTTTGTCGGTGAACCGGCGCATGTCGACACCTCGGTGCTGGAAGCGCTGAACGCCGCCGACCTGATTCCGGTGGTGGCGCCAGTGGGAAGCGATGCTGGCGGCGAGACCTACAACATCAATGCCGACACCGCTGCCGGCGCTGTCGCTGCCGCGCTTGGCGCGACGCGCATGCTGATGCTGACGGATGTCACCGGCGTTCTCGACAAGGATGGCGAGCTGATTACCGAACTGACCGTCAGCCAGGCCGAGGCGCTGATCCGGGACGGAACAGTGTCGGGCGGCATGATTCCAAAGGTCGAAACCTGTATCAATGCGGTTCTCGGGGGAGCGGAAGCCGCGGTGATCATGGACGGGCGCGCACCGCACGCGCTACTTGTCGAATTGTTCACCGAGCACGGCATGGGCACTTTTATCAAGGCCGACTGACAGCCTTCAGGCTGCGTCACAGGCTCATTATTCTTGAAAGGCACTCCCAAAGATGTCACCAGAGACCAAGTCGCCATCCGGCTTCCCGGCACACCAGATCAAGGATTGGGTGTTCGATCTCGACAACACCATCTATCCGGCGAAATCGAACCTTTTCGTGCGCGTTGCGGTGCGGATCACCGAGTTCGTGGCGCAGCATTTCGCTGTGCCGCATGACGAGGCGAAACTGATCCAGAAAGACCTGTTCCAGCGCTATGGCACAACCATGCGCGGGCTGATGGTCGAACAGGATCTGGCACCCGAGGACTATCTCCATTTCGTGCATGACATCGATGTGAGCGATCTTCCCTTCGAGGCAGAGCTCGATGCCATGCTGACGGCGCTTCCCGGGCGCAAGCATATCTTCACCAATGGCACCGTTCCGCATGCCGAGAACATCCTGAACGCCTATGGCATCCGGCATCATTTCGAACATATCTTCGACATTGTCGGGGCCGATTTTGTGCCAAAGCCCGAACAGCAGGCCTTCGACAAATTCATTCAGGCCACCGCTATTGATCCGGGCGGTGCCGTGATGATCGAGGACATGGCCCGAAACCTCGAGCCGGCGCACCATCTCGGCATGCGCACCGTCTGGCTGGCAAGTGACTATGAGTGGGCGCAGCGCGGGGCCGACGAGGACTATGTGCATTTCGTCGCGGAAGACCTGAAGAGCTTCCTTTCAGCCCTTGCCATTCCGGCCTGAAAGGTCGATATCTGCAACATGACAACAGGTCTGGCGACAGCCGCGCTGGCTGCCGCGAGACCAGAGACCAACGGAGACAGCCATGGACAGGGCGCAACTGGAACGTGATATCAACGAAGCCTGGGACGCACGGGATAGCATCAGCGCCGAGACCAGCGGCGCGGTGCGCGACGCGGTGAACGCGGCGCTTGCGATGATGGATGACGGCAGCGCCCGTGTTGCCGAGCCGCTTGGCGACCACCAGTGGCATGTCAACCAGTGGCTGAAGAAGGCGGTCTTGCTGTCCTTCCGCCTGAACGACATGGCGGTGATCCCGTCGGGAACCCAGTATCCCGGCAGTGGCGAAGCAACATGGTGGGACAAGGTGCCGTCGAAATTTGCCGGCTGGGGCGAGGCCGAATTCCGCAAGGCCGGATTCCGCGCCGTGCCGGGATGCGTTGTGCGCCATTCGGCGCATATTGCTGCCGGCGCTGTTCTGATGCCGAGCTTCGTCAATCTTGGTGCTTTTGTTGACAGCGGCACGATGGTCGATACCTGGGCCACAGTGGGATCATGTGCGCAGATCGGCAAGAATGTGCATCTGTCCGGCGGTGCCGGGATCGGCGGCGTGCTTGAGCCGCTTCAGGCCGGTCCGGTGATCATCGAGGATGACTGTTTCATCGGCGCGCGCTCCGAGGTTGTCGAAGGTGTGGTCGTCGAGCGCGGCGCGGTGCTGTCCATGGGTGTGTTCATTGGCGCGTCGACCAAGATTGTCGACCGCGTGACCGGCGAGGTTCATATGGGCCGGGTCCCCGCCTATTCGGTGGTTGTGCCCGGCAGCCTTCCCGGCAAGCCGCTTGCCGATGGCAGCCCGGGGCCGTCCCTGTCCTGCGCCGTGATCATCAAGCAGGTGGATGAAAAGACCCGCTCGAAGACCTCGGTCAACGATCTTCTCCGCGACTGATGGGGTCGGCACCGTCACATGCCGTTGACCTGGCACAGCGGCTGATCCGCTGTCCGTCAGTGACGCCGCATGAAGGCGGTGCGCTCGACCTGCTGCAGGGCGAGCTTGCCGGCATGGGGTTTGCCTGCACGCGTCTTCCCTTTGGCGAGGGTGACGAACGCATCGACAATTTGTTTGCCCGCATCGGCACCGACGGGCCGCATCTTGCCTTCGCCGGTCATACCGATGTTGTGCCGATCGGCGATCAGGCTGCCTGGACCCATGGCGCCTTTGATGCCGAGATTTCAGATGGTCGGCTCTATGGGCGCGGGGCTGCCGACATGAAGGGTGGCATCGCTGCCTTTGTCGGCGCGGTCGCGCGGCTTCTGGAGCCGGGGCCACCAAAGGGGTCGATCAGCCTGCTGATCACGGGCGACGAAGAAGGCGACGCTGTCAACGGCACTGTCAAAATGGTCGAGTGGGTGGCGGCAAACGGTCATGTTCCCGATGGCTGTGTCGTTGGCGAGCCGACCAACCCGGCAGCGCTTGGCGATGTCATCAAGAATGGCAGGCGCGGCAGCCTGTCCGGGCATCTGACGGTCACCGGCCGCCAGGGCCATGTTGCCTACCCGCATCTTGCCGACAATCCGGTCACAAGGCTGCTGGCGATGCTGGCCCCGGTGAACGGCTGTGAGCTTGACGGTGGCACCCCGCATTTCGGCCCGTCGACAGCGCATGTGACCACGATTGATGTTGGCAACCCGGCGACCAATGTGATTCCGGCGCGCGCCGAGGCGAAATTCAACATCCGCTTCAACACTGAACATAGCGCCGCCAGCCTGATCGGCTGGCTGGAGGAGCATTTCGCGCGCATCGGCGGCGACTGGCAGGTCAGCTGGAAGGCGAATGCCGACCCGTTTGTGACCGCGCCCGGCAAGCTGACCGACGTGATTGCGGAATCCTGCGCCGCCGTCACAGGTCGCCGGCCGGAGCTGTCGACAAGTGGTGGCACGTCCGACGCGCGATTCATCACCCGCATCTGTCCGGTGGCCGAATTCGGTCTTGTCGGGCAGACCATGCATCAGGTGGATGAACATGTGGCGATCGCGGATATCGACAGGCTGGCCGATATCTATGAAGATGTGATGAGACGTTTCTTTGAGGGGGCCGGCGTATGAACGAGACGGATTACTCACTGTCGCCTGGCCGGCTTATGGACCTCGTCAAACAGACGCTTCTGGTGATGCTTGGCCGCCGTCCGTTCAGCGGCACCTATGCCTTTGACGCCGCCGCTGTCTGGCAGGCGATCTGGGCCTCGGTCATTTTCACGCTGGTTGTCTCGCTCTATCCCGGGCTGAAGAGTGGTGTCGGGATCCTGATGGCAAACCTGATCCTGCAGCTTCTCGCGGTGGTGCTGATGGTGCTGCTGTTCATGATGATTCTGCGCACCGCCGGGCTGGAAGGCCGGATCTTTGCCTTTGTCGTGCCCTTCCTGTGGGTCGAGAATGTGCAGCATCTGTTTGGTGGGATTGTCCAGAATCTGGTGATCATCACCGGTGATGGCACGCTTCTGATCCTGATTACCCCCCTGATCTTCTGGAGTGTCTACTGGCTGTGGCGGATCGGACGCGACCAGCTTGGGCGTGGTGGATGGTTTGCCACTGGCCTGCTGTTCCTGTCCTTCGTCATTGATGCCGGGCTGTTCATGTTCGTGCAGTCGCGCGCTCAGGTGCCGCTCGGATAGGTCACCGCGGTCAGATAGAGACCTTCCGGCGGGGCCGTTGGCCCGGCGGCCGCGCGGTCCTTGGCCGCCAACGCGTCTGACACATCATCCGCTGTCCATTTGCCGCCACCGACCAGCGCCAGCGTGCCGACGATGTTGCGCACCTGATGATGAAGGAAGGAGAGTGCCGCCGCGTGGACATGAATCTCCTCGCCGGCTGTCTCCACATGCAACTCGTCAAGCGTGCGCACCGGGCTGTTGGCCTGGCACTGGCTGGCCCGGAAGCTGGTAAAATCATGCCGCCCGACCAGCCTGTCCGCCGCCCGTTGCATCACCGCCGGGTCGAGCTTTCCCCGGTGATGCCAGACGCGGCCACGATCAAGCGCCGGTGGCTGGCGTCGTGGCAGGATGCGGTAGAGATAGCGCCGTCCGGTGGCGGAAAAACGGGCATGTGTATCCCCATCCACCTCGTGGGCCTCACGGATGGTCACCGGATGCGCGGCGGTCAGCGCGTTCAGCGCCTCCATCACCCGGTTGGCATCGAACCTGTCCGGCACATCAAGATGCGCCACCTGTCCGGTTGCATGGACACCACTGTCGGTGCGCCCGGCCCCCTGCACGAGCACCTCATCCCCGGTCAGCTCGGATGCTGCCTCTTCCAGCACCTGCTGCACCGACAGGCCGGTCACCTGCCGCTGCCAGCCGACAAAGGGCGCGCCATCATATTCAATGGTGATGAAGATGCGGCGGGTCATGCCGCCGTCCCGTCATGGTCAGTATCATCATCCGGAGACGGGCCGACTGGATCACCCGCCGGAATGGGGGTGCCGTTCAGGAAGTCACGCGCCGGCATCGCGCGTCCGCCCGCCGGCTGCAGGATGGCCAGGATGAGTTCGCCATCGCCGGTGGCAACCCGCATGCCGCCATCAGCATCGAGGCCAAGACAGGTGCCGGCTGGCGCTGCATCGGCTGGCGCGGTGCCGGCCGGGCCCTGGCCGATAGATGCCGCCCGCACCCTGATGCGCCCTTTCGGGCCGGTGAACCAGGCCCCCGGCACCGGGGTGAAGGCGCGAATCTGCCGGTCGATGGCGGCGGCAGGATGCGCCCAGTCGATCTCGGCTTCGGCCGGGGTGATCTTTGCCGCATAGGTTGCAGCGTCGTGGTCCTGCGGCTCGGCATTGTCCAGAATGGCGGGAAGGTCCGCTGCCACATCGGCCAGAAGATCGGCATTGATTGCCGCCAGCCGGTCATGCAGATCGCCAGCGGTATCCCCCGGCCCGATCGGACAGCTTCGGCGCGCCAGCACCGGTCCGGTATCAAGCCCGGCTTCCATCAGCATGGCGCAGATTCCGGTCTCGGCATCGCCGGCGGCAATCGCCCTCTGGATCGGTGCGGCCCCACGCCAGCGCGGCAACAGTGACGCATGGCCGTTGATGCAGCCAAAGCGCGGCAGTGCCAGAACATCCGGCGGCAACAGCAATCCGTAGGCAACAACCACGAACAGATCGGCGTCGAGTGCCGCCAGCTTGTCAGCTTCTGCCGGCTCCTTGAGGGTCACCGGATGGCGCACCTCGATGCCCATGCCGGCAGCATGGGCTGCCAGCGGCTGCGGGGTTTCGCGCATACCGCGGCCAGACCGGCGTGGGGGCTGTGTATAGACAGCCAGAATCTCGTGGGATGCCGCCAGCCTGTCGAGCGCCGGGATGGCGAAATCCGGGCTTCCCATGAAGACAATGCGGCGGCGCGCCATGATGCTAGCCGCGGCCCGCGGCGCCGGTGCCGGCCTGGCGAAGTTCCTTCAGGGTGCGGCGCACAATCATGTCCCGCTTCAGACGCGACAGGTAATCAATGAAAAGCACCCCGTCGAGATGGTCGATCTCATGCTGTACACAGGCCGCAAGAAGCCCCTCGCAGGTCATCATCTGCTCCTTGCCGTCAACATCCAGATAGCGCACATCGACGCTTGCCGGACGCTCGACATCGGCAGTCTGTTTCGGGATCGAAAGACAGCCTTCCTCGAGGATGGCCTTGGCTTCGGAGCGGTCGACAATCTCCGGATTGATCATCTTGTGGAGCTCCGGGGCGTCGTCAGGCCCGCAATCCATCACGATGACCCGCTGCGAGACATTCACCTGCGGCGCGGCAAGGCCGATTCCGGGGGCGTCATACATCGTCTCCGCCATGTCATCGAGAAGCTGGCGCGTGCCGTCGGTGATCTCGGTAACCGGGACGGCCACCTGGCGGAGCACCGGGTCGGGGATGTAGATGATCGGAATCAGTGCCATGACACCTGAGCCTAGCTTTGGAATTTCGAGGCTTTTGAAGTAGGACAGCCCGCATGCGCAGTCAAGTTGCCCTTGCCGCGCTGGCATGCCAGACTCCCGCTCCAGACCGACCCGTGGAGACCCCTGATGGCCATCGACACCCTTCTGCTGCTGATTCTGCTGGCTGCCGTAATCATCCTGATCCTGCGGCAGCTGCGGTCGCGCAACGCCCCGAACGGAGATGCCGAAACCCTTGCCGAACTTCGCGGCCAGCTGGCCCAGCTTGCCACCCAGTCAGGCGCGCTGCAGCAGACGGTGGCGTCGGCGATGCAGGAAAGTGAAGGGCGGCTTGGCACACGGCTGGAGCAATCGCTCCGCGACCAGAACGAGCGCACCAACAGGTCACTGACCGGCATGGCCGAAAAGCTGGCGGTGATCGACAAGGCGAACGAGCATATCTCGGCACTGTCCGGGCAGGTGACCGACCTTCAGAACATCCTGTCGAACAAACAGGCCCGTGGCAGCTTTGGTGAAGTGCAGCTGGAAAATCTGGTGCGCGATGCGCTGCCGGACAGCGCCTACAGCTTCCAGCATACGCTTGGAAACGGGCGGCGGGTGGATTGTTTTATCGATATGCCATCACCGCCCGGGGCGATCTGCATCGATTCGAAATTTCCGCTGGAATCCTATCGTGCCCTTGCCGCTGCCGCGGATGAAGCGGCACGAACGACAGCGCGGCGCGCCATGGAGGCCGATGTGAAAAAACATATCGGCGACATCGCCGAGCGCTACATCATTCCGGGTGAGACAGCCGCCAGCGCCATCATGTTTCTGCCGTCCGAAGCGGTGCATGCCGAGATCAACCTGCAGCTTCCCAAGCTTGTCGAGGAAAGCCGGAGAAAGCGGGTCTATATGGCGGGTCCCGACAATCTGATGCTATTGCTTCACACTGTACGCGCCATCCTTCGCGATGCCCGCATGCATGAGGCGGCTGGCCTGATCCAGGCCGAGGTCGACAAGATGATGCAGGATGTCGGGCGACTGGATGAACGGATTCGCAAGCTGGCGACACATTTCAGCCAGGCAGAGAAGGACATCGAGGACATCCAGACCTCAACCCGCAAGATCACCTCGCGCGGTGGGCGGATCACGCAGATCGATGTCAGTGAGGATGAGGCCCCGCCGGTGTTGCCAGGCCAACCTGACTGACACGTCCCGCAACAAGCGGCTGGGCGGTTAGCTGCTTGCCAGCTTCGCCCGCGCCTTCAGCGCCTGTGCCAGCGTTCCGTCATCAAGGAAATCAAGCTCGCCGCCAACCGGCACGCCATGCGCCAGTCGGGTCACATCCAGTGGCAGGCCGGACAGCCTTTCATGCAGGTAATGCGCCGTGGTCTGGCCCTCCACTGTGGCCGGCAACGCCAGAATCACCTCGCGCACATCCTGACTGGCGCGGGTGATCAGCCGCTCGATGTTCAACTCCGCCGGGCCGCGCCCGTCGATGGCGCTCAGGGTGCCGCCAAGAACATGATAAAGGCCACGGAAAACAGCGGCACGTTCCATTGCCCACAGATCACCGACATCCTCGACAACACAGATCACCTGTCTGTCACGCTGGGAATCGGCGCACAGGGCGCAGATGTCGCCGGTGTCGAGATTGCCGCAATCGGCACAGTTGCGCACCGCGCGGCCAACCGTGCCAAGGTCGTCGGCAAGCGGCAGCATCAGCGTTTCGCGGTTCTGCAGAAGATGCAGGACGGCGCGGCGGGCCGATCGCGGGCCAAGCCCGGGAAGCCGCGCCAGCCGGCGAATCAGCGTATCAAGTTTGGCATCCACGACGGCGCGCCCCTCAGAACGGGAGCGACATGCCGGGCGGCAGCGGCAGACCGCCGGTGATGTCCTTCATCTTCGCGGCCATCGCGGTGTCGGCCTCGGCGCGGGCGTTGTTGGTCGCCAGACAGATCATATCCTCCAGCATGCCGATATCTTCGGGGTCGATGGCTGCCGGATCGATCCTCACCGCCCGCATCTCGCCCTTGCCGGTGACGGTGACGGAGACCGCGCCACCACCGACGGCAGCGGAAAATTCTGTATCGGCCATTTCCTGCTGAAGCGCTTCCATCCGCGCCTGCATTTCCTGAACCTTTTTCATCATGCCGGCCATGTTACGCATCATGGGAGGGGTCCTCATCTGGCTGTTCGGCGGGTTTTACAGAGTCGATCTCGGCCCCGGGAAAGGTTGCGAGGATCGATTTGACAAGCGGTGTCCCGGCAAGGGCGTCATGCAGCTGCTGGCGCGCCGCCTGGCGTTCCTCGGCCACTGTCTGACCGCCGGCCCCATCGGCAAGGCTGACCATCCAGCGCGTGCCTGTCCAGCGGCTGAGCTGCCGGGCAATGTCGCCGGGAAGGGTTTCCGGCGCGCCGTCGGTGAGGCTGATCTCCAGAAGTCCGGGCTGTACCCTGACCGGCCGCACATGGCTGCGAATCAGCGAGGCGAGAAGCAGGTCATTTTGCGATTCGGCCAGCGCGGCGATGTCATGGATGGATTGTGGCTGGGGCCGGGATGTCTGCGGGTCCGGTTCCGCCCCCGCCTCCGGCATGATCTGGGGCGGGGTGACCGCCACCTCTGCCTGTCCGCCAGCCATCATCGTCTGCGGCGGCTGGCTCTCGGGCGATGGTGGTTCGGGTGCATCGGAAACAGGTGCTGCTGCCGGTGATGCTTCTGGTGTTGCCGTTTCAGACATCGCTGCCGGTCTCTCAGCCTGCGGACCTGCCTGTTGCGGGCCGTCCGGGGCGCTGTCGGCAAGCTTGCGCACAATCTCGCCAGGGGTCGGCATGCTGGCAAGATGTGCCAGGCGGATGACCAGCATTTCGGCGGCGGCGCCGGGATGCGGTGCCGCTGTCACTTCGGCATGACCTTTCAGCAGCATCTGCCAAGCGCGGCCAAGGCGGGCAATGCCCTGTTCTGCCAGCGCGGCAACAGGGGCCTTCTCGGCATCGAGAAGCTCTTCGAGCGTGCCGCCGGCAGCCTTCAGGCTGGCGCGATGCACCAGGTCCAGAAGATCGGCGATGATCATTTCCGGCTCGGCGCCATTTGCCATGGCCGATGCCAGTGCGGCAAGCCCGGCGGCGCTATCCCCGGCCATGGCGCTGGTCAGGATGGCGATGGAATCACGCCGGCCGGGACGTCCCAGCATCTCGGCGATGCCGTCGGCGGTCAGGCTGTCAGCGGTCATCGCCGCCGCCTGATCGAGAAGAGACAGCGCGTCGCGGACAGAGCCCTCGGCGGCGCGGGCGATGGCGGTGATCGCCTCGGCCTCGGCAGCAATGGATTCGCGCTCGCAGATCGAGCCCAGATGTCCGGAAAGCGCCTCTGCCGGTACCCGCCGCAAGTCAAACCGCTGGCAGCGCGACAGGATGGTGACCGGAACCTTGCGGATCTCGGTCGTGGCGAAGATGAATTTCACATTGTCGGGCGGTTCCTCAAGCGTCTTCAACAGCGCGTTGAAGGCGCTCTTGGACATCATGTGGACCTCGTCGATGATGTAGATCTTGAACCGTGCCGAGACCGGGCGATAGCCAACACCCTCGATGATCTCGCGCGCATCATCGACACCTGTATGCGAAGCGGCATCGATCTCCAGAACATCGACATGCCGGGCGGCCGCGATGGCCCGGCACGGCTCGCAGACACCGCATGGCTCCAGCGTTGCTTCGCCATTGCCGTCCGCGCCGATGCAATTCAGCCCACGCGCCAGAAGACGGGCGGTTGATGTTTTGCCAACCCCGCGGACCCCGGTGAGCACAAAGGCATGTGCCAGCCTGCCAAGCGACAGCGCATTGCCAAGCGTCCTGACCAACGCCTCCTGGCCGATCAGCTCGGAAAAGCGTTCAGGCCGATACTTGCGTGCCAGCACTCGATAGCCGTTGGGGTTGGTCTCGCTCATGATGTCTGAAAGCTAGCGCAGCGCGGGCGGATTTGCCACCGGTAACTGGTCGCTGACGTCGCGTTACCGGCGTTGCGTATAAGGCATCAGGAGGGGGTATCAGCGGAAGACTGGACGACCCGCGCGAAGCCGACCCTGGCTGCTTCCTCTCGGACCTGACCGGTTAGACCGACAGCGCGTCCGCCCAGCCTCCCTGCCCCCTATATGGAGCAAAGACCCTGACCGGACAAGTCCATTATGGTGGCTGAGTGTGGCTGAGGGTGGCTAAGGGTCAGTCGCGGATCGCGCTGGCCGGGTAGGTGCCAAGGATGGTGACTTCGCCGTCCTGGCAGTAGAAACGGAGCTCATCCATCGCCAGCTGCATCGCGGGGGCGTCGATATGGCCCTCGACATCCACATAGAACTGCGCGTTATGCGCTGTCCCCGGCCGGATATAGCTTTCAAGCTTGGTCAGGTTGACCCCGTTCGTGGCAAAGCCGCCCAGCGCCTTGTAGAGCGCTGCCGGCACACTGCGGACGCGGAACACCATGGTGGTCAGCATGCGGTCGCCATTGACCGGCGGGGTGACGTCGGTGCGCGACATGACCAGGAAGCGGGTGGTGTTGTGCTCGGCATCCTCTGCCGAGGCGACAAGGATATCGAGGCCGTAGATCTCTGCCGCCAGTGCCGAGGCGATCGCCCCCACCGTCTTGTCGCCACGCGCGGCAACATCCTTGGCGGCGCCGGCGGTGTCCGGGTGCACCATCGGTTTCAGCCCGAGGCTGCGAAGCCGCTCGCGGCATTGTGCCAGCCCCTGGGCATGGCTGTGCACCTCGACCAGATCGTCAAGCGTCGCGCCGCGGGGTGCCAGAAGCTGATGGTTGACCGGCTGGAAATGCTCACCATTGATGAACAGACCCGATCCGGGAAGAAGGTGATGGATGTCGGCGACCCGCCCGGCGATGGAATTTTCCACCGGCACCATGGCCAGCGCGGCACGGCCTTCCTGAACGGCCAGAATCATGTCCTCAAAGGATGAACAGGGAAGCACCTCCATCTCCGGTTTTACCGCCTGGCAGGCCATATGCGAATAGGCGCCAAGGACGCCTTGAAAGGCGATGATGTTGCTGCTGTCGGTCATCAGGGTCAGGTCCGCTGCGAGAAGAAAAAGTCCGGCGATTGCCAGCTGTTTGTTATGGCGCGCGAGTATCGTGTCGCGTCCGCCATGTGTCAATGATGCGTGCCTTGCGTCAGCACGCCTGCGCCTGCGGCCTGTTTCCCCTTATGAAAGCCTGGCGCGCGTCCTGGCCAGATCGGCTTCTGTATCAACCCCGGCCGGGGCCGCCGCGACGGCGGCGACGGCGATGCGCATGCCGGCCTCCAGTGCGCGCAGCTGCTCGAGCTTCTCGGCTGTCTCAAGCGGTGAGGGGGGCAGCGCGACAAAGCTGGCAAGCGCGTCGCGGCGCCAGCCATAGACGCCGATATGGTGAAACAGGGGGGCCTCGCCATGCGGTACCACAGCGCGGCTGAAATAAAGCGCCTGGCCCAGATTCTGCCCCTCCTGCCAGCTTACAACCGCCTTGACCACCTGTGGCTGTGCCGCTTCCTCGGCGCTGGCGGTGGTGACGAGCGTCGACAGCTCGGCCCCGCTGTCGCGCACCGTATCAAGAAGCGTGACCGCAATCGCCGGATCCATTTCGGGAAGGTCGCCCTGAAGATTGAGGACAACGTCGAACCTGCCATCGGGGTCGAGTCGCGACACCGCCTCGAAGGTCCGGTCGGATCCGGATGGATGGTCCGCGCGTGTCATCACTGCCTCGCCGCCGACATCACGGACCGCGGCGGCGATCTCCTCATGATCCGTCGCAACCCAGACCGGGGCGATATCGGCCGCTTTTGCACGCTCCCAGACATGACAGATCATCGGCTTGCCGCCGATGTCAGCAAGCGGTTTGCCGGGAAGCCGGCTTGCGGCCATCCGCGCCGGGATGATGATCACAGGTGAAGGTGTCCAGCTCATGATGCGGCAATTCATCACATAATCTGCCATTTGCCTAGGCAAAAGCCACAAATAGGCTGTGGGAGGTCTTGAGCGCTGCCGTCAATTTCGCTAAGAGAAAGGCGTCGATCGCAGTGGCCGTCCGGTTGCTGATCGCATTGGGTGAGGGGGAGCTTCCGCAAGGGAGATGCACGCATGGATGAACTTGGTCTGAATAAGCTGTTTGCCGGTATTCTGATGGCGGGTCTGTTGCTGATGGTCGGCATCAAACTGGCTGATGTTCTGGTGCCGCATAGCGAGCTCGAGCAGAATGCCTATGTCATCGAGGTGCCGGAAGGTGGCACCGCGGTTGCCGCGGCGCCTGCTGATACCGGGCCGGAGCCGATCCTGGCGCTTCTGGCGGGGGCGGATGCCGTTGCCGGCGAGAAGCTGGCGAAGAAATGCACAGCCTGTCACGTCTTTGATGCTGGCGGTGCCAACAAGGTCGGACCGGCGCTGTGGAACATCGTGAACGCCCAGAAGGGCGCCGTTGGCGGGTTCTCCTATTCTTCAGCCCTGTCGGAATTTGGCGGTGAGTGGGACTATGTCGCGCTGAACGCCTTCCTGGCCAAGCCAAAGGCGTATATCAAGGGCACCAAGATGAACTTCGCTGGCCTGAAAAAGCCAACCGATCGTGCCAACATGATCGCCTATCTGCGCCAGCAGGCTGACAGCGCTGTGGCCCTTCCGACGGACGCGGAGATTGCCGCCGAAGCTGGAAGCTGAGGCGTGTGAGCACCGGCAGCACCACACAAACACACAGCCAGCTCGACGATGTCGCGCTGGCTGATTTTCTTCATACCCTTCCTGACATAAGCCGGCCGATCATTTCGGAGTGGTTCCGCAGTGGCCATGATGTCGAGTGGAAAGCGGATGAGTCTCCGGTGACCGTCGCTGACAAGACTGTGGAACGCGCCCTTCGAGAGGCCATCGCGGCACGCTTTCCTGATGACGATATCCTTGGCGAGGAGCATGAGGACCGTCGCGGCAGCAGTGGATATGCCTGGGTCATTGATCCGATCGATGGCACCCGCGCCTTTATCTGTGGACGTCCTGTTTTCGGTACGCTGATCGGGCTGGTCCGGGATGATGTTCCACTGGCCGGCTTCATCGATATGCCGATTCTGGATGAATGCTATGTTGCGGTTGGGGGCAGCGCGACGCTGAATCGGGTGCCGATTCGCACCAGCCGTGTCACCTCTCTGGCGCAGGCCCGTATCGCCACCACCTCGCCGGAAGCCCTTCTTGCCGACAGCCTTGATGCGTTCAACAGGTTGAGCGCCGCCGCCGCGACCAGCACCTATGGTGGTGACTGCCACAACTACGCGCTGCTCGCGGCTGGCCATGTTGATCTGGTTCTCGAGGACGGGCTGGCAACGCATGACATCATGGGGGTGGTCGAGGTGATCCGGTCCGCCGGCGGCATTGTCACCGACAAGACCGGCGGCGCTGTCTCGATGGCTGGAACGGACAGCCTTCTGGCGGCCGCGACAGCAGAGCTGCACGCCGCGGCGCTGGAGATGATGGGATGATCAGGATCGGCTTCTACGGTACGGCAAGTGACATCGCGGTGTGGGAGGCATCGCTTGCCAACCGGCTGCCGGATTTCGAGATTGTCGAGCTGCTGAGCGAGGCAGGTGGCGACAGCGATGTGGCGCTTGTCTGGGCACCGCCGCGGGATGCGTTCAGCCACTGCACAAAGCTTCGCGGGATCATCATGCAGGGACAGGGCGTCGACCACATGATGCGCGACGAGACAGTGCCGCGCGCGGTCCCGCTGGTCCGGCTTGTCGACCCCGACATGGCCAGCGCGCTCAGCCACTGGGCGATTCTGAACGCGCTCGATTTCTGGCGTGACGGCGCGGTCTATCGTGACCAGCAGAACCGCGGTGTCTGGCAGCATGTGCCGCAGCGTCCGGCCACAGGTGCGAAAGTCGGGGTTCTCGGCATAGGTGCCATCGGCACTGTCATCGCCCGCCGCTTTGCCGCGCTGGGATTCGAGACGCGCGGCTATGCCCGCACAATGAAACAGATCGATGGTGTCGAGGTGTTTGCCGGCGCCGATCAGCTTGCCGATTTTGCCAGCGGGCTTGATATCGTCGTCTCGGTGCTGCCGCTGACGCCGGACACCACCGCCATCATGAATGCCGGGTTCTTCGCACAGCTTGCCGAAGGCGCGTTTGTGATCAATGGCGGGCGCGGACCGCAGGTGCATGACGAGGATCTTCTGGCAGCCCTGCAATCGGGGCAGATCGGGGGCGCGGCGCTGGATGTCTTCGCGGTGGAGCCACTGCCTCAGGACCATCCCTACTGGACGCATCCGAAAGTGCGTGTCTGGCCACATGTGGCGGCGCAGACAAACGCCACCTCCGCCGCCGACCAGGTGGCGGCTGCCATTCTGGCGATGATCAACGGGCAGGAGCCTGCCAACCGGGTCGACTGGTCGCGCGGCTACTGATCCGCGCCGCCGCCTTCAGGCCTTCGCCAGACCTTCGATATAGCGGAACAGCGCGCGCAGCCCCATCGCCTCGCCGCCCTTTGGCCGCCCGGGCCGCCCGCCAAGATTCCAGGCCATGACATCGATATGCGCCCAGTTGGTCTGCTTTCCGGCGAAGCGGCGAAGGAACAGCGCTGCTGTGATCGCGCCGCCATAACCCGATGCGCCGGTGCTTGACAGCGCCACATGTCCGCCATCGAGATGACGTTCATAGGGCTCGAACAGCGGCAGCCTCCAGAGCGGGTCATCGGCCTCGCCGGCCGCGGCGAGAATGTCGTCCGCCGTGTCGTCATGGTTGCAGAACAGCGCCGGAAGCTCGGTGCCAAGCGCCACCCGTGCAGCCCCGGTCAGGGTGGCGAAATCGATCATGAAATCCGGGGTCTCGTCGCAGGCCAGATCGATGGCGTCGGCAAGCACAAGCCGTCCCTCGGCATCGGTGTTGCCAACCTCGACCGGAATGCCGGCACGGGTGTCAATGACATCAAGGGGCCGCATCGATTGTGAGGACACAGCATTCTCCGCTGCCGGCACCAGAACACGAAGCCGGATCCGGGTCCCTGCCGCCATCAGTGCGGCGGCCAGTCCGAGCACTGTTGCAGCGCCGCCCATATCCTTCTTCATCAGCTCCATTGCCTTTGACGGCTTCAGATCCAGGCCGCCGGAATCAAAGGTGATGCCCTTGCCGATCAGGGTGATGGCCGGACCGCTGTCACCCCAGCGCATGTCGATCAGCCGTGGTGCGATCTCGGCGGCGCGCCCGACTGTGTTGATGGCCGGAAATCCGGTGGCAAGCGCCGCCCCGGCTGTGACCTCGACCGAGGCGTCGAAACGACTGGCCAGATCCCGCGCGGATTCTTCAAGCCCGGCGGGGTTCATATGGTTTGGTGGCGCGTTGATCAGGTCGCGGCAGAAAGCGACGCCGGTGGCTAACCCGCACAGACGCTGGCGCGCAGCCTCATCAAGACCGGCAGGGATCATCAGCTGGCGAAGATTGTCGCCAGCCTCATCGTCGCCGCGATAGGCGGTGAAGCGATATTGCGACAGCGCCCAGCCAAGGCAGATGGTCTCAAGCGGCATGGCTTCGTCATCGGTGGCAAGCTGCCAGCGTCCGGCGGGGAGCGCTGCTGCCAGCCGGGCCGCGTCCCACAATGGCGCGTTTATATCAAAAATACCGATGGCATGGGCGCTGCCCCCCTCACCGGGAAGAAGGATCGCACGACCCGATTTGGCGGCAAAGCTGCTGGCCTCGACCAGTGCGCGTGCCTCGGCCGAGGCGGTCTTCAGCCAGTCATCAAAGCTGTCTGCCGTCAGCAGGCGCAGGGTGCGTGATGGCGCGTCATCGGTGACAAGCCCGAGGCGGGAGGGATCGGTAAGGGGAAAGCTGCTCATCATCTCTGCCTGTTTGTCTGTCGTGATATCTGTTCTTGTACTCTATTTTTCGGCTGCCGGTGCCTCTGGCGCTGCCATGGCATAGACATGCTTCAGCCTGACCAGAAGCGTCACACCGCGGAGTCCGAGATATATCGTAAAGGCCGCAAGAAGGCCATTCAGCCCGTATCCACCAAGAAGCGTGACCAGAATGAAAAATCCGCCAGCGGCCAGAATCATCGCGTTGCGCATCTCGCGGCTTCTCGTTGCCCCGACAAAAATGCCATCCATCTGGAACGCAAGAAACGCCACAGGTGCCAGCAGCGCTACCCAGTGCCAGTAGGCCAAGGTCATATCCGCCAGCTCCGGCTGCGTTGTCAGCAGCGCGACAATCCAGCTGCCGCAGCTCCAGACGGCAAGGCTGATCACCACAGCGGTCACGCCACACAGAATGTTGGTACGCCGCACCACCAGAGCCAGCATGCCGGGGTGCCGCCGCCCGATGGCCTCGCCGACCAGCGCCTCGGCAGCATGTGCATAACCATCAAGCCCAAAGGAGATCAGCCCGAACATCACCAGCACAAGCTGCACCGAGGCCAGTTCCAGATCACCAAGCCCTGCGGCATTGTTGAGAAGGATTGCTTCGCTCAGCAGCAGCAGCAGGGTGCGTACCGTGATGTCACCGCCAATGACGAAGAAATGGCTGAAGGCTGCTGCATCAAGCCAGCCAGGCCGCCGCCTGAACACCCGCCCCGCCACGCCGGCAAGCATATCGCGCCACTGCCAGCGGACCAGTGCCAGCGTGCCGACAAACCCGATCCATTGGGCCACAACCGAGGCCCAGGCCACGCCCTCGATGGCCATTCCCAGACCAAAGACGAAAAAGACGTTGAGACACAGATTGGTGACATTGACGAAACAGATCTGCACCATGACCAGCCGCATGTTCTGTCGCCCGAACAGACAGCCCAGAAGCACCATGTTGGCCAGTGCTGCCGGCACCGCCATCAGCCTGATCTCGACATAGAGCTTCATCAGCTCCCTGACCGTCTCGCTGGCGCTGAACAGGCTGCCGGTGACAGCTGTGATAAGGGGCGTTGCGATGACAAAACTGAACCCGATCGACAGGGCCACAATCAGGCCGCGGACCATGTGGTTCTCGATCTCGCCATCAGCGCCACGGCCATGCGCCTGGGCCACCAGCCCGGTGGTGCACATGCGCACAAAGCCAAAGCCGAAATAGATGAAGTTGAAGACCAGCGTTCCCAGCGCCACCCCGCCGACAAAGCTTGCATTGTCGAGCCGCCCCATCATTGCCGTGTCGGCGGCGCCAACCAGCGGAAAGGTGATGTTGGCAAGAAAAACCGGCCAGGAAATCGACCAGATGTGACGCCAGCTTGTCTGCTGCTGCCAGGAACGGCCCGGTGTCGAGGCGTCCTGTGGCGCGGAAGCATGGGGTGTGGTCATGGCGCGGTGGGCTCGGTGATGATCATCACTGCGCAAATTAGGTGAGCCTGCGGCCCTTGCCTATCAAAAAACAAGCCCGCTGACCCGATACGCCCCTGCAGAAAGCCGAGCGCCCTATGGAAATGGGCTGTGAAAAATGCTTTAACCGACATGCCGTCGCCTGGAAGGCAGGGGAGCGGCCATCCAGAGGATCGTCTGTGACCGTGCCAATCAAAAAATCAGCCTTGCTGATGGTTCTGGCGCTTCTTGCTGTGGCCGTGCTGATCGGTCATCAGACAGTGCCGCCGATGGACCGCGATGAGTCCCGCTTCGCCCAGGCCAGTCGGCAGATGGTGGCAAGTGGCGATCTTGTCACCATCCGCTTCCAGGACGAATTGCGCGCCAAGAAACCGGCCGGCATCTACTGGCTGCAAGCCGGGTCGGCAGCGGTCTTCGGGACCGATGACATCTCCCCCTACAGGCTGCCAAGCCTGCTGGCGATGTTGTTGACAGTCTATGGCACCTTCCGGATCGCGCGAACATTGTACAAGCCGCCACGCGCCGTGCTGGCGGCCGCCGCCTGTGGCGGGGCAATGCTGGTTTTTGCCGAGGCGCATCTTGCCAAGACGGATTCGGTGCTGATGCTGCTCTGCCTGATCCAGCAATTCGGGTTGATGCGGATTTACCAAGCCTGGCAGCATGGCAGGCGATTGCCCTACAATTCCTATCTGTTTGTCTGGCTGCCGATGGCTGCGGCGGTGCTTGTGAAGGGGCCGGTGGCGCCCTTGCTGGCGCTGACAACAGTGGCGGCGCTGTGCCTGTGGCACCGTCAGACAGGCTGGTTGCGGATGCTGCGTGCCGGACGTGGCCTATTGTTGCTGGCCGGGGTCACCCTTCCCTGGGCCATCATGGTGACGCTGGCGACCGACGGCGCTTTTCTCGACATCGCCTTTCGTGGTGATTTTGTTGCCAAGGTGCAGTCAGGGCAGGAATCGCATGGCGCACCGGTCGGCACCTATCTGATGCTGGTACCGTTGCTGATCTGGCCGGCAAGCCTGCTGTTGCCGCGGGCGGTGGCGCAGATGCCGGTTCTGCTGGAACATGTGGAGAGCCGCTTTCTGCTGGCCTGGATTGTGCCCTTCTGGGTGCTGATCGAATTCGTGCCGACAAAGCTGCCGCATTACCCGATGCCGGTGCTGCCGGCGCTGGCGGTCTTGCTTGTCTGTGCTGTCGATGCGCCACTGGCCGGGGCGGCAAAGGGCGGGATGCGCACGGTGGCACGCCGCTGGCTGGCGCTGGCCGGGGACTATGCGATGCTGGCAGCAGGCCCGCTTATGGCGGCTGCCGTGATGTGGGCAGCGCTGACCTATGGCGGCGTGACCGGTGGCCGGGCCTTTGCCTTTGCCATGCTGGCGGCCCTGATGGTGGGCCTTGCGCTGTGGCAGGGCATTGTCTGGCATCGCCATGGCGGCATCATGCCAGTGGCGCGGGTGCTGGCGGCCGGGCTCGCCTTTCATCTGATTGTGATTGCCGGTCTGATCCCCTCGCTGTCGCGGGTGCATGTGGCGCGCGCCATTGATGCGCAGATCACGCAGGATGGTGGCTATCCGCCGGCGATGGCCGCGGCCGGGTTCCATGAGCCGTCGCTGGTCTTTCATCTCGGGCGGGATCTTCTTCTTGTCGATGGTGGTGAGGCGGCCCTGTTCCTCGCCGAGGCGGCTGACGGGCTTGCCATCATCGAGCGAGACCAGCAGCAGGCCTTCCTCGAGATGGCGGATCGCGTCGGGCTGCGTCTGGCACCGCCACAGCAGATTGAAGGATTCAACATGTCAAAAGGCCGGGATGTGCTAATCTTCCTGTATCGCGCCGACGGATTTGACCCGGCCGACGTCAGGGGCTAAAGAGACGCAAGTGCCACAATACCGTTCGAGTTCATCTTCATGACAAAGACCAAGGCCAAGGGGTCCGGCGGATCGCAGATCGAGATTTCTGTTCTCGTTCCAGTGATGAACGAGGCTGGCAATATCAGGCCTCTGATTGACGAGATCGCTGCGGCTTTTGCTGGCAGACGCTTCGAGATCATCTATGTCGATGATGCCAGTACCGATGCCAGCCCGGCCGAGCTTGCCGACAGCGCTGCCGATGTGCCGGAACTGCGCGTTCTTCGTCATGCGCGCCGCGCCGGGCAGAGTGCTGCCATCCGAACAGCCCTGCTGCGGGCGCGTGGCACGCTGATCGCGGTTCTCGACGGGGATGGCCAGAATGTGCCGTCGGATCTTCCGAACCTTGAGGCGGCCCTTCTGCAGACGGTTCCGCATGGCAGCGGCCGTGTTGGCATGGCAGCCGGCATTCGCGCCAAGCGTCAGGACAGCACGCTGCGGCTGATGGCGTCGCGTGGGGCGCGCTGGATCCGGCGCACGCTTCTTGCCGATACGCATCCTGACAGCGGGTGCGGGATCAAGATCCTGCACCGCTCACTGTTTCTCGAGCTGCCCTTTTTCAACCACATGCACCGTTTCATGCCAAGCCTTGTAAGGCGGCATGGCGGTGAGGTGCTGGGCGTGCCGGTTGCGCACCGGGCGCGCCTGCGGGGCACCTCAAAATACAGGATTCTTGACAGGCTGATCGTCGGTATCAGCGATGTTTTCGGGGTGATATGGCTTCTGCGCCGTGCCCCGCGCCAGGGTACGGTTACTGAAGTCACCGCTTCGGCACCCGGCCAGGAGACAAGCTGATGATTGCCCTTCTTTCGGCCCAGATCGAGGCTGGTGCACGTGCTTTTGCCACGGTGCTGGTCAGCCTTCTGCCCTTCCTTCCGGACAGTCTGGTGACCAATCCCGAGCAGATCATGATTGTTGTCGGGTTTGCCGGACAGGGGTTGTTTGCCATGCGGTTTATCCTGCAATGGCTGTCATCGGAGAAACAGGCGAAGTCGGTAATCCCGATCGCCTTCTGGTATTTCTCCATCGGTGGTGGCGCGGTGCTGCTTCTCTATGCCATCTGGCGACAGGATCCGGTGATCATCTGTGGACAGGGTCTTGGCCTGTTCATCTATCTCCGGAATCTCTATTTCATCCGCCGCGACAAGACCGGCACGGCGGGGGCCGACGGCCACAGCGGCTAGAGCGATGTGTCACCCATGTCCATCAGCATGGCCCACTGGTCGGCGCTGACCGGGGTGACGGACAGGCGCGCCTGGCGAACAAGCGCCATCTCGGCAAGCCGCTGATCAGCCTTGATATCGGCAAGCGTCACCGGCTTCGTCATCGGTTTCACGGCCTTCACCGTGACCATGCCGAAGCGGCCACTGGCATCGGTCGGATCAGGGTGATAGAGCTCGATCACCTCGACAATGCCAACAATCTGTTTCTCGTTCACCGAATGATAGAAGAAGGCAAGGTCGCCGATCTCCATGGCCTTCATGTTGTTTGAGGCCTGGTGGTTCCTCACCCCATCCCAGCCTTCGCCGGTCTCACCCTTGGCGATCTGGTCGTCCCATGACCAGGTCGAGGGTTCTGATTTCATCAGCCAGTAATTCATATCTTACCGCCTTTCCTTCGTCTTCTGGAGATGCCGGGATGCCGCCCCGGCACTGTCCCTTTGCGTCCCCGGCAATTCCCCGGCAGGGCTATTCCCCGGCAGAGCTATTTCCTGCCGAAGCTATTCCCCGGCAGAGCTATTCCCTGCCGGCCTGCCGTGCCAGCAGATCGGCAACAACCTGCTGCAGTGGCGCATTGGCGTTCACCACCTGGTCGACGCCGTTGGTGATCGGCAGATCGATGCCAAGATTGCGTCCGCGCGCCGCCAGCGCCGCCACAGTGTGACGGCCTTCGGCAAGTCGCTCGTCAGGTGTTTCGCCGCGCCCAAGCGCCAGCCCGTAAGCCATGTTGCGGGAATGCGGGCCGGCGCAACTCAGCGCCAGGTCCCCGGCCCCGGACAGCCCGTAGATGCTGTCGGTCGCGCCGCCAGCCGCAGCGGCAAACCGCGCCATCTCGGCAAGGCCACGGGTGACAATGGCAGCGCGGGCATTGTCGCCAAGGCCAAGGCCGATGGCACAGCCGGCGGCAATCGCGATCACATTCTTCATCGTGCCGCCGATCGCAACGCCAAGCGGGTCTGTATTGGCATAGACGCGAAGGTGGCTTCCAGCAAAGCTGTCCTGAACCGTGGCCACCGCGGCCTTGTCTGTGCCAGCGGCAGTGACCGCTGCTGGCAGCCCGG
>NTKV01000016.1 GCA_002457745.1 SAR116 cluster bacterium MED-G06
TTGTTCACGGTGCCAGCCCCGACAGTGATGTCAGGGCAGTCCGTGGCCACAAGGCGGACAGCCTCCAGCGCTGCTGGTGTGCGAAGCGTGATCTCGATCGTCCGGATGCCGCCAGCAAGAAGGGCATGCGCAAGCGGCACCGCCTGTGCTGCGTCATCAATCACGATCACCGGCATCACCGGGCCAAGCGCCAGAATTTCGGGGATGGATGGCATCGGGTCAGACATGAATCAGCTCTCCGTAAAATGCAGGCCGGCGCCCTGTTCGGCGGATCCGGCGGCGGCGCGAAGGGCGCCGAAAAGCGGGCGTGCGAAACCGCGTTGCGGGGCGCGGTTGGTGGGGCCGTAAACAGGCCGCTGTGACAGGTCGGCATCCACATCGAGCCGGCCATTGGCAGCATCTAGCCTGATCATGTCCCCATCGGCAAGCTGTCCGATGGGGCCGCCAGCCACGGCCTCGGGCGTCACATGGATCGCGGCGGGAACGCTTCCCGATGCCCCTGACATGCGCCCGTCGGTGACAAGCGCGACAGCATAGCCCTTGTCCTGAAGGTTGGACAGCATCGGTGTCAGGCTGTGAAGTTCCGGCATGCCGGTGGCCTGCGGCCCCTGGCCACGCACCACAACAACGACATCACGGTCAAGCGCGCCCTCGGCATAGGCTGCCTTCACCGCTGCCTCATCATCGAAGATGGCAGCCGGCGCCTCGATCAACTGGCGCGCCGGGGCGACAGCGGAAATCTTGATCACCGATTTGCCAAGCGCCCCATCCAGCATCCGCAGCCCGCCATTTGGCGCGTGCGGGTCGCTGGCCGGACGCAGGATATCGCGATCCAGCGAGTCCGCTGGCGCGTCGCGCCAGACAAGGCCGTTGTCTGCCAGAACCGGTTCACGGGCATAATCGGCCAGACTGTCACCGGCGACCGTTGCGGCGGTGCCATCCAGAAGGCCGGCGCCCAGAAGTTCGCGGATGACATAGCCCATGCCGCCGGCGGCGTGGAAATGGTTCACATCGGCCTGACCGTTCGGATAGACCCGCGCCAGAAGCGGTGTCACCTCGGACAGGTCGGCAAAGTCCTGCCAGGTCAGGGTGATGCCGGCGGCAGCGGCCATCGCCGGAAGATGAAGCGTGTGGTTGGTCGATCCGCCGGTGGCATGAAGACCGATGATGGCGTTGACGAAGCTTCGTTCATCAAGGCATCTGCCAATCGGCCGTGGATCGGCACCGCGGCGGGCGATGGCGATGGCGCGCTCGGTCGTGGCAACGGTCAGCGCGTGACGAAGATCATCATGCGGGTTGACGAAGGCGGAGCCGGGAAGATGCAGCCCCATCACCTCCATCAGCATCTGGTTCGAATTGGCGGTGCCATAGAATGTGCAGGTCCCCGGGCCATGATAGGCGGCAACTTCGGACTTCAGAAGATCGGCACGGGTTGCTTCACCGCGGGCAAAGGCTTTTCGGACAGCGGCCTTCTCGGCATTCGGCAGGCCGCTTGTCATCGGTCCGGCCGGCACGAAAATCACCGGAAGATGGCCAAAGGCCAGTGCCCCGATGACAAGGCCCGGCACGATCTTGTCGCAAACACCAAGGCACAGCGCCGCATCATAGACGCCATGCGACAGGCCGACGGCGGTGGCCATGGCGATCACATCGCGGCTCATCAGGGACAGCTCCATCCCGGGACGTCCCTGGGTGACCCCGTCGCACATTGCCGGCACCCCGCCGGCCACCTGCGCGGTGCCCCCGGCGGCGCGGGCAGCGGCGCGGATGACCTGCGGGTAGCCTTCAAAGGGCTGATGCGCCGACAGCATGTCGTTATAGGCGGTGATGATGCCGATATTGGGAGCCAGATTCTCGCCTGAACCCAGAACCTGCGCCTGGTCCGGGCCAGCGGCAGCGGCGGCATGCGCCATGTTCGAGCAGGACACGCTGCGGCGGTCGCTGTCAGGCGAACTTTCCATCGCGGCGATGTCTTCAAGATAGGCCTGTCGCCGGTCCATGCTGCGACCACGGATCCGTTCGGTGACGCTGGCGACGCGATCATGAAGCTGGGTCATGGATGATCTTCCCTATCGTCTGAATAAGGTGTGTGCGGTTGCAGTATCACACAGCTTGGCGCTGCGATCCTAGTTGTCATGCCGGCCAGTCACGCCGGCCAGTCATCAGGCCTAGTCATGCGGGTCGACCCAGATGCGGCCGTCCGTGCCGAGAAGCTCGTCGGCAGGCCCCATTGTTCCGGAGCGATAGAGATGTGGTGTGCGATCGGCAATCAGAGCCATTACAGGATCGATGATGTCCCAGGCGGCAAACACCTCGTCACGCCGCATGAACAGCGTCTGGTTGCCGCGCGCCGTGTCCATCAGAAGCCGCTCATAGGCGTCCGGAAGGCGCGATTCAAACGTGTCATCGAAGCTGAGATTGAGTTCCGAGGGGAACAGCCGCATCCCGCCAGGACCCGGTTCCTTGGAGATCAGCTGAAGGCGCAGCCCTTCGCTTGGCTGCAGCCGGATGATCAGCCTGTTGGGCGGGCTGTCGATGGCGCCGCCGCCATTGCGCTCGAAGATGTCGTGTGGGCGCTGCTTGAAGGTGATGACGATTTCCGAGGCGCGCCGCGCAAGCTTCTTGCCGGTGCGGATATAGAAAGGAACGCCGGCCCAGCGCCAGTTGTCGATCGCCAGCTTCATCGCGACAAAGGTCTCGGTATCCGAGGCCTCGCCGAGCTCCTGTGTGTATTCCTGATACTGGCCGCACTGGATGTCGGCGGCGGTAAGGGGCCGGATGGCCCGAAGCACACGAAGCTTCTCGTCGCGGACCTGGTCAGCGTCGAAGAAGGAGGGAGGTTCCATCGCAACAAGGCAGACAAGCTGCAGAAGGTGGTTCTGCACCATGTCGCGGATGGCGCCATATCTGTCGTAGTAACCGGCCCGGCCATCTACGCCGACGGTCTCGGCGACGGTGATCTGCACATGATCTATATGGTTGTTGTTCCACAGGGACTCGAAGATCACATTGGCGAAACGCAGCGCCATCAGGTTCTGCACCGTTTCCTTGCCGAGATAATGATCGATCCGGTAGATCTGCGATTCATCGAAGATCTCGGCAAGCTCTGCATTGATGGCGCGGCTGGATGTGCCGTCATGGCCAAGCGGCTTTTCCACCACAAGGCGGGCCTGCGGGGTGACAAGACCGTTTGCCTTGAGAAGGCGGGTGGCGTCACCAAACAGGCTTGGCGCGATGGCAAGGTAGAAAATGGTCGGGCGGGCGGGATCGCTGCGTTCGGAGATAAAGGCGGCAAGGTGGTCTCCGCCCTCTCCTGAGCTCACGTCAAGCGTGATCACCGACAGCAGATCAAGGAACCCGTTCCAGTCATCCTCGCTGGCACCGCCAGTGCCGAAGGCGTCTTCGCAGAAGGGGCGCAGCATCGCCGCGAAATCCGCACGGCTCATCTCGCGGCGGGCGGCGGCAGCCATCCGGTAGTCAGACGTGATCTGACCGTCAAGATAGCGCCAGAACAGCGCCGGGAATATTTTCCGCAACGCCAGGTCGCCGGTACCGCCGATGATCACATAGTCACTCGGTCGCAGATTGATGGAGGGCACCTTCGGGTCGATCATGGCTGCCTCCGCGGTGGCTGTTGCTTCACAGTATTGGCTGTCACAATGCCAGGCTTCAATGACATTACAGTTTCAGAATGGCGCTGGCGGTGTCCAGCATTCTGTTGGAGAAGCCCCATTCATTGTCATACCAGGCCAGGACGCGTGTCATACCATCCGGCATCACCCGTGTCTGGTCGAGATGCACCACAGCCGAGGCCGGATCATGGTTGAAATCCGTCGAGACAAGCGGCCTGTCGGTTGTCGCCATAACCGGCGCCATGGTCGCCGCGGCGGCTACCAGCGCGGCGTTGATCTCGTCGGCTGTCATCACTGTCTGTGGTTCGAACACCAGATCAACTGCCGAGACATTCGGCGTCGGCACCCGGATGGCAACGCCGTCCAGACGGCCCATGAGTTCGGGAAGAACAAGGCCGACAGCCCGCGCCGCGCCGGTGGTCGAGGGCACCATGTTCAGCGCTGCCGCACGGGCCCGGTAGGGATCCTTGTGATCTCCATCGACAAGGTTCTGATCGCCGGTATAGGCGTGGATGGTGGTCATGAAGCCCTGTTTGATGCCACAGGCTGTGTGCAGTGCGCTGGCCACAGGTGCCAGGCAATTGGTGGTGCAGGAGGCGTTCGAGATCACCGTCATGTCTTCTGTCAGGCTGGCATGGTTCACGCCGTAGACAATGGTTGCATCCGCGCCCTTTGACGGGGCGGAGACAAGAACCCGGCTGGCACCGGCATCGATATGCGCGCGCGCCTTGTCGGCATCGGTGAAAATGCCGGTACATTCCATTACCAGATCAATGCCGCGCCCGCCCCAGTCACAGGCGGCAGGATCGCGGTGGCTCATATAGGCGATCTTCTGGCCATCCACCTCGATGAAGCCGTCGCCATGACTGACCGGCATCCCGAGCCGCCCATGCGTGGAATCAAGCTCGAGCAGCAGAGCCGATGTCTCGGCCGGCGCCAGATCATTGATGGCGACAATGCGGAATTCGTCACGGGGCGCTTCCAGAAGCGCGCGCACCACATTCCGGCCGATCCGCCCAAACCCGTTGATGGCAACCTGTTTCATGGATTATCCCCCAGATAGATCATGATGCAGATTTACGCGCAGGGCCAGGGCCTGTCAATTATTAATTCATTTTGATTTAAAATTAATTTCAGTGCATCTGTCAGGCTGTTATCAGGCTGTTATCGGGCTGTATCCGCTGTCTTGGCGTCTGTATGGCGTGGCGCCGGGCGTCTTTTGCCTCGGGTGTCTTTTGTCTATTGGCCTTTGTCTGATGGCGGCTCTATTGTAAATGCGGCAACGGGAAAGGCAGCTGTTCCGGATGAAATCGCAATCCTCTATTGGCGATCACACGTCGACATCGCTTCATGGCGGCAATCAGGTCAGCGTCGGTCAGTACAATGAAAGGCTGGTGATCTCGCTGTTGCGCCGCCATGGGTGGCTGACAAAGGCGGATCTTGCGCGCATGACCGGCCTGTCGGCGCAAACCATGACGGTGATCGTCAAGCGCCTGATGGCGAGCGAGTTTCTTCTCAGCGGTGACAAGATGCGGGGCCGTGTCGGGCAGCCTTCGACGCCGTTTGCGCTGAACCCGCTTGGCGCTGTGTCCATCGGCATCAAGATCGGGCGCCGTTCGCTTGATCTCATCGCCATGGGATTTGACGGCACCGTGCTGGTACGCCGCACCGAACGCTTTGCGATGCCGGATGCCAAAGCCACCTTGCGGCTGATCGACGAACATCTTCCGGGACTGATTGACGATCTTCCGGCTGAGCAGCGCACCCGCATTCTCGGGGCTGGCATCGCGATGCCGCGAAGCCTGGCCGGATGGGAGGATGAGCTGAACCTGCCGCAAGGCTCGCTCGACGGATGGAACGATATCGACATTGTTGCCGAGGTGGAAACCAGGGTCGGCGCAAAGACCTATCTTCTGCATGATGTGTCGGCGGCCTGTCTTGCCGAGCTGTGCTTCGGGCGTGGCAAGGGCATCCAGAATTTCCTCTATCTGTATGTTGGCAGCTTTGTCGGCGGTGGGCTGGTCCTGTCGAACCAGCTGCAGACCGGCGCGCGCGGCGCGGCAGCGGCGATCGGGGCGCTGCCAACCGGACTTGCCGCCAGCGGCGAGCCGGTCCAGCTGATCGAGCGTGCCTCGCTGACCGGGTTCGAGGCGATGGCCCGCGCCGCCGGCCGTGATGACCCGCATTCCTTCTATTATGGAGAGCAGGACGACACCACGGCAAAGGTTTTCACCGCATGGGCCGGCCAGGCCGCGGACAGTCTTGCTTTCGCGATCCTGTCGACGGCGGCAATCCTCGATCTGGATGCGGTGGTGCTGGCAGGCGGGCTTCCCGAGGATCGCACCGCCGAGCTGCTGCACCTGACCGAAGCCGCCTTGTCCCGCTACAACAGCAAGGGCGTTCATCTTCCCGAGCTGCATCAGGCCGAGATCGGCATCACCGCCCGCGCCATCGGCAGCGCCTTTCTGCCGATCTACGCCAATTTCTCGCTGGATCGTGACTCACTTCTGATCAATATGTGAGTGCCCGGCGCAGCGCCGGCTTCGTTTGGAGATTTCATGCACCCGCTCATCACCCAGGATCATATCGACAGCTATGCCCGTGACGGGGCGGTACTTGTGCGCGGCCTGTTCGCCGGGTTCGTCGAGCAGATCGCCAGCGGCATCGAGATGAACATGGCCGATCCCGGCCCCTATGGCGCGGAGAATGTGAAGGCTGGCGAGACCGGGCGGTTTTTTGATGACTATTGCAACTGGACACGGATTGCGCCGTTCCGGCAGGTGATTGAGGAGTCCCCCGCCGCTGAAGTGGCCGCCGACCTGATGGGCTCGCAATCGGTGACGCTGTTCCATGATCATGTGCTGGTCAAGGAGCCGGGAACCTCGAAGCCGACACCCTGGCATCAGGACAGCCCCTATTATTTTGTCGAAGGGACGCAGACCCTCAGCTTCTGGTGTCCGGTTGATCCGGTGGATGCTGCCAGCCTGCGCTGCGTTGCCGGGTCGCATCTCTGGCCGAAACCGGTCCTGCCGACACGCTGGCTGAACGAGGACGCCTTCTATCCGGACGAGGATGCCTATATGCCGGTTCCCGATCCCGATGCCGAAGGGATGCAGGTGCTGGAATGGCCGATGCAGCCCGGAGATGCGGTGGCGTTTGATTTCCGGATTCTGCATGGCGCGCGCGGCAATGACAGTGCCATCAGGCGGCGGGCCTTCTCGCTGCGGCTTGTCGGCGATGATGCCAGATTTGTCGAGCGGCCCGGCCGCACCTCGCCGCCATTCCCCGGCCATGACATGCGACCCGGCGACCAGTTGCGTGAAGATTGGTTCCCCACTATTTTCCACCGTCAGCGTCCGGCGGCATCAGGCCATGATGGCGCCAGTGCAGAGGTGAGACATGCGTAAACAGGTCGTCATTATCGGGGCAGGCCCCTCCGGATTGCTGTTGGGGCGGCTTCTTGATCTGGCCGGTATCGACAACATCGTTCTGGAACGCCAGTCGCAGGATTATGTGCTGGCACGCATCCGCGCCGGCATTCTGGAACAGACAACGGTCGATCTGATCCACCGCGCCGGTGCCGGCGCGCGGCTGGCGGCGGAGGGTATCCCGCACCACGCGCTGCAGCTTGCCTTTGACTATAAATCTGTTTCGATCGGCCTGTCGCAACATACCAACGGCAAAGTGGTAACCGCTTACGGCCAGACAGAGGTCACCCGCGATCTGTGCGAGATCCGCGAGGCTGGCGGCAGCCATACGGTCTATGAGGCCGAGGATGTCGCGATCCATGATTTCGACAGTGACACTCCGGCTGTGACCTACAGCAAGGATGGAGTGACCCACCGCATCGACTGTGACCTGATCGCCGGGTGCGACGGCTATCATGGGGTCAGCCGAAAGTCGGTGCCGGAATCGGCAATCACCACCTATGAAAAGCTCTACCCGTTCGGCTGGCTTGGCCTGCTGTCAGACACAAGGCCGGTGGCGCATGAGGTTGTCTACGCCAACACCGAACGCGGCTTTGCGCTTTGTTCGATGCGGTCGATGACGCGCTCGCGCTACTACATCCAGTGCGATGTCGATGACAAGGTTGAGAACTGGTCGGACGACGCCTTCTGGGATGAATTCCGCCGCCGGCTGCCCCCGGAGATGGCAGAGTCGCTGGAGACCGGACCATCGCTGGAAAAGAGCATCGCGCCGCTGCGCAGCTTTGTGGCGGAACCGATGCGCTTTGGCAGGCTGATGCTGGCAGGCGACGCCGCGCATGTGGTGCCCCCGACCGGGGCCAAGGGGCTGAACCTCGCCGCGTCCGATGTGCATTACATGTATGACGCCATTCTTGCCTTCTGCGAGGAGCATGACGCCGCCGCGCTTGACGAATATTCGCGCCGCGCGCTGCAACGGGTCTGGAAGACCGAGCGCTTTTCCTGGTGGCTCACCAACCTGACACACAGGTTCAACGACGATCCGTTCGAGCAGCGCATGAAAGAGGCAGAGCTGGCCTATGTCACCACCTCGGATGCCGGCCGCCAGATGGTTGCCGAGAATTATGTCGGGCTGCCGCTCTGATCCGGGTCGTCCAAGCCGTCACCCCCGTCAAGGTCCTCGATCCCGGCACGCTGGCGCGTGGCGTCACGTTCCGGTCGTTGCTTGCGGGTGAACATCCTGCCGCTCTGCAGTGAGTCCGCGCCAAGACGGGCGTGAAGATCATCGATTGCCGCCTCAAGATCGTCACGACGATTTGTGCCTTCATCGGCAAGCGCCAGAAGATCGCCGCCGCCCGGCGCGCCAAGCTGGTCCGCCCCGATCCCGAGAAGCCTGTAGGATTTGCGCCCGCCGATCTCGCGTGCCAGCAACTCACGCCCGACAGCGAACAGCAGATGCGCCTTGTCGGTGCGTTCGGACAGGGTCTGGCTTCGTGTCAGGATGCGGTGATCGGGCCGCTTCAGCTTCAGTGTGACCCGCCCACCGGCAAGTGACTGCGCCTTCAGCCGTGTTGATACCTTCTGGCACAGCATCTCCAGCTCCGCTTCAAGCTCGGCAGCTGTCGACAGGTCGCGCAGGAAGGTCGTCTCGCTGGAGATGCTTTTGGCCTCGCGCTCCGGTGTGACCGGGCGCGGATCGACCCCGGCCGCCAGCGCGGCGATGGTGGCTGCCCCGCGCCCAAGGATGCCGGACAGCTGGCCAACCGGCGCGGCAACAAGATCACCGCAGGTCTCGATTCCGGCCGCGTTCAGCCGCCCGACCGCAGCCTTGCCAAGCCCAAACAGGACAGAGACAGGCTGCGGCGCAAGCCAGGCCGCTGCCGCGTTCATATCAACGGCGAAAAATCCATCAGGCTTGTCGCGGTCCGAAGCCATCTTCGCCAGCGACTTGGTGCCGCTCAGCCCGACCGAGACGGTGATGCCGAGCGCCTCGCGGATCTCGCGCTGCATGCGGACCAGTGCCTCGGCAGGGGAACAGCCGTGAAGCTTTTCGGTGCCGGCAAGATCAAGAAAGGCCTCGTCGATCGACAGCGGCTGCACAAGCGGGGTGAGGGCCAGCATGCGGGTCCTCACCTGCCGGCTGACCGTGACGTAATGGGTCATTCTGGGACGGATCACCACCGCGTCGGGGCACCGCTTCAGCGCCTGCCAGGTCGGCATCGCCGAGTGGATACCATATTGCCTGGCAATATAGCAGGCGGCAGCCACAACACCGCGTTCCCGCCCGCCAACAATGACCGGCCGGTCGCGAAGTGAAGGGTCATCGCGCTTCTCCACGGATGCGTAGAAGGCATCGCAATCGACATGGGCAATGGTCAGGCCAAACAGCTCATGGCTGCTGCGGACATCCGCGCTGCTGCAATGCGGGCAGGATTCCGGCGCGGCGTCGCCACCAACATAGCCGCTTCGCAGACAGGTCCGGCACAGCATCTGGAAGCTGCCATTTGCCATCGCCACCTGTCCCTTCGTCTGTTTCGGATCTATCGGTTTGCGGCCAGCATCGCCGCTGCCTCTGTCACCCGCGCCACATTGTCTGGCGCGGTGCTGCCATCCGCCATCACCATCGAATTCTCGAACCCGACGCGGAGTTTCCCGCCAAGCCCCACAGCGTGACGGATGCAGGCGGCCTCTTCCTCGCGGAACGCGCAGATCGCCCAGTCGCCCTCGATGCCGGCCCCGCGCATCTCTGCCAGAAAATCATCGATCAGTGCGGGATGCGAAACGGCGCCGGTATAATGGCCGATGACAAACAGGCACCAGACGCCGGTTTTTGGCAGCGCGGCGGCATCCAGCAACGCGCCGAGCAGGTGAAGCTGCTCTGGCTGATAGCAGATATGCTGGGTGCGGATGCCTTCTGCAGCAAGCCAGCTGTAAAAAGCGGCATCCTCTGCCGAGGGGGCGCCGGCGGGAATCATCTCGGGAACGCCGATCGACACACCGGGGGGAACCACCGCGCGGGTCACCGCGCGCATATCTTCCGGTCCATAGCGGCCTACCGTTTCGGTGGTGATCTGGTGATGCATGCCCGGCACCGCGATGGCGAGTTCCGCCAGAGCCTCGCGATACAACCCGCCATCCAGAATGTGCGCCTTCGCGGCGTCACGAACGTGGAAATGCATCGCCCCGGCCCCGGCGGCAGCGCAGTCCCTTGCCACCGCCACGATCTGCGGAATGGTCACCGGCACCGCCGGGTGATCATCATCGGTCAGGCGGGCACCGTTCGGGGCAACCATAAGCGGCGGCAGGATGGATGGTTCGGGCATGGCAATGCCTCCAGCAACAAATGACATTTCACCCGACAGGGGCGCGGACAACTGGCGAACAGTCTAGTTGATTCCGGCCGCTAGAGAACCCCGCCGGTCCGACTCACCGGCGCACCGGGTGCCCGGACTGGAAAAGCCGCCTGAAAACCGTCTCCACATTGCGGGCGAAGAAAGCGGTTATTCACAGCCAAGCAATTTTTGTAGCCCAAAAACAGGCTGTTGCCTTGCAGCTGCCCGACGTAACAAAACTGTCATATTGATGAAATGATTTTGTAATCGATAAAGCGCAGTGATGCGTCATCAATAACCCACACGCTGGAGAAGCATCATGCGTTTCACTTTTGCCCTTGTTGGCGCGATCGCCCTGGCAGGCGTCGCCACCACCGCAAGCGCCCGCGACTATCTGAGCATCGCAGGCTCGTCGACCGTTCTGCCGTTCGCCACCATCGTGGCCGAGCAGCTTGGCAACAACCCTTCCTTCAACACACCTGTTGTTGAATCTGGCGGGTCTTCCGTTGGAAAAAAAGGCGTCTGCGAAGGTATCGGCACCGAGTTCATCGACATCGGCAATGCATCCTCGCGCATGAAGACCGGTGAGCTTGAATATTGTGACTCGAACGGTGTTGATCTGACCGAGATCAAGGTCGGTTACGACGGCATCGTGGTTGCCAATTCCAAGGAAGGCACCCCGCTGGTTATCTCGAAGGCCGAGCTTGGCATGGCCCTGACAGCTGAGGTTCCCGCCTGTGCAGACGGCTCGATCAACATCAACTGTGATACCTGGGTTGCGAACCCGTTCCAGAAGTGGAGCGACATCAACCCCGAGCTTCCTGACATCGCGATCCGCGTCTACGGCCCGCCGACAACTTCGGGTACCCGCGCGTCCTACGCCGAGATGGTTAACCAGAAAGGGTATTGCGGCAAAGAGGCCATGGCCAAGAAGGCCAGCGCCGCTCGTGGCGACAAAAAGGGCAAGAAGTGTCGCGCCATGCGTACCGACGGTGCCTACATCGAAGCTGGTGAGCAGGACAACCTGATCGTGCAGAAGCTTCAGGAAGACCCGTCTGCCTATGGCATCTTCGGCTTCTCCTATCTCGACCAGAACAGCGACACGCTTCAGGGTGCTGTCATTTCGGGCACCAACCCGACTTTTGACGAGATCGCAAACGGCACCTATTCGGTGTCCCGCGCCCTGTACTTCTATGTGAAGCACGCCCATGTCGGTGTTGTTCCCGGCGTCAAGGAGTATATGGCAGAGTGGGTCAAGCACTGGGGTGAAGACGGCGCGCTGTCCGACTCCGGCATGATCCCGATGCCGCAGGCCGAGCGTGACCAGTATCTCGCCGCCATGAACGACCTGCCGAAGCTGACAGCGGACATGCTGAAGTAAGTCTGGCAAAAACATCGAGAGCCGGTTACAACACCGGCTCTCTTTCTTTTGAATTCAAGTCCCGGAGGACCCGGTGAACAGCTTCTCTCTCGCGATTGCGGTTCTCCTGATCAGTTCCGGCTATTTCTTTCTCGGCACCCGCGCCCTGACAGCAAACCGAGCCGCTGGAGCCAGGCTCCACTCCCTTCCCCATTATTACGGATTGTTCGCCGGGTTGATGGCGGCGCTTCCGGCGCTGGCGCTTCTGACCGTTCTGGCGATCGGTGACGACATCGTCTTCAACCAGCTGGCACTTGGCTTTGTTCCGGACGCTGTCAAAGCTGGTGAAACCTACAAGGAAGTCATTGTCCTTGCGCAGATTTCCAATGTCGTGAATGGCATCAATTTTGGTGAGCAGCCGGACTGGGTGTATGAGGCGGCCGAGGCCTGGGCCGGGTGGCAGGCCACCTCGACGACGCTGAAGACCATCACCGCTCTGGCCCTGTCGTTGCTCGGCGGATTGTTTGCCTACCGCATGCTGAACCCCTCCTTCCGGTCGCGCAACGCGGTCGAGCGGATCCTGATGACGGTGCTGGCGGCAAGCTCGGCCATTGCCATTCTGACCACTGTCGGCATTGTCTTCTCGGTGATTTTCGAATCGCTGCGGTTCTTTGCGCTGGTGCCGGTCTCCGAGTTCCTGTTCGGGCTGACCTGGAACCCGCAGTTCGAGGGCGCCGAACGTGCCGGCTCAGGACAGATGGGACTTGCCACCTATGGGTCGGTGCCGTTGTTTGCCGGCACTCTCCTGATCTCCGTTGTGGCCCTGTCGGTGTCGGTGCCGGTTGGGCTGTTCAGCGCCATCTATCTGTCCGAATATGCCTCGCCGCGGGTGCGCGCGGTGGTAAAGCCGTTGATGGAGCTTCTCGCCGGCGTGCCGACAGTCGTCTACGGCTTCTTCGCGGCGCTGACCGTTGCACCTTTCATCCGCAGCACCGGCATGAGCCTGGGGCTGGATGTGGCCTCGGAATCGGCACTGGCTGCCGGCCTTGTCATGGGAATCATGATCATACCGTTCGTGTCCTCGCTTTCGGATGATGTGATCAATGCTGTGCCGCAGGCGCTTCGTGACGCCGCCTATGGTCTTGGCAGCACACGCAGTGAAACGGTCCGTCAGGTGGTTCTTCCAGCAGCGCTCCCCGGCATTGTGGCAGCTATCCTGCTTGCCGTGTCCCGCGCAGTTGGCGAGACGATGATCGTGGTGATGGCCGCCGGCCTTGCCGCCAACCTGTCGCTGAACCCGCTGGATGCGGTGACCACTGTCACCTCGCAGATTGTCACCATTCTGGTTGGTGACCAGGAATTCGAATCGGCCAAGACATTGTCGGCTTTTGCACTGGCGCTGACATTGATTGTGATCACGCTTGGTCTGAATTTCATTGCCCTTCAGGTCGTCAAGAAATACAGAGAGCAATATGACTGATCCCCGCCGCGACATGATCTCGCCAGCCGTCGCCGCGGAACGGGTGGCAACCGGCCTTGCGGCGCGCCGCAATCGCGAGAAGCGGTTCCAGCTTTATGGCCGGATCGCCATCGGCATTGCGCTGGCCTTTCTGGTAACGCTGTTTGTCTCGATCTTCTCCAAGGGCATCCCTGGCTTCTTCCAGCATTATGTGACGCTGGAAGTGACGCTTGACCGGGAGAAGCTTGATCCGACAGGCGATTTTTCGGTGCAGTCTCTGTATGACGGTGATGCGCGCGGGGTGATCCGCGCTGCATTGTATGAGGCGACCGGGGCCTCTGGCCGCTCTGGTCGCAAGGCCGCCGGCAAGCTGATCTCGCAGGGGGCGGAACAACGTCTTCGCAAAGCGGTTCTTGCCGATCCGTCGATCCTTGATACCACCCAGACGATGACCTTCGCTGTCGATGACGATGTCGATTCCTTCCTTCGTGGCTTCATCAAGCGCGAAACACCGGAGAAGGACCGCCGGATCAATGACAAGGCGATCGGCTATATCGACACGCTGGTTGAAAAGGGACTGATCAGCTTCAAGTTCAGCGATTATCTGGTCTTCGGCAGTGCCTCGCGGAATGCCGAAATGGCAGGTATTTTCGGCGCGCTGATCGGCTCGATCCTGACCCTTGCCGTCTGCCTTGTCCTGTCCTTCCCGATCGGCGTGGCGACGGCTGTCTATCTCGAGGAATTTGCGCCAAAGAACCGGATCACCGAGATCATCGAGATCAACATCAACAATCTTGCGGCTGTGCCCTCGGTCGTCTTCGGCATTCTTGGCCTGGCGATCTTTATCGGGGTGTTTGGCATGCCGCGTTCGATTCCGCTGATCGGCGGGGTGGTGCTGGCGCTGATGACGCTGCCGACCATCATCATCTCGTCGCGCGCGGCGATCCGCGCGGTGCCGCCAAGCATCCGCGACGCGGCACTTGGCGTTGGCGCTTCACGGGTGCAGACCATGCTTCATCATGTGGTGCCGCTGGCAATGCCGGGCATGCTGACCGGTACCATCATCGGCATGGCACAGGCGCTTGGCGAAACCGCGCCGCTGCTGATGATTGGCATGGTGGCCTTCATCGTCGATGTGCCGGGAAGCGTCACCGACCCGGGAACGGTGCTTCCGGTGCAGATCTTCATGTGGGCAGATTTTGCCGAGCGGATGTTCATCCTGAAGACAAGCGCGGCGATTATGGTTCTGCTGGCGTTTCTCATTGTAATGAACGCGGCGGCGATTTTTATACGCAAGAAACTCGAACGCCGGTGGTAGGATTTCGGCCAGCCTTAGGGACAGGGACAGGGAAATGGACACGCAGGTCATGAATATTATCGAACAGACCGCCAATCTCGAACATGCGAACATCCCGGACGAAACCGTCGGTGACGTCTATGTCGACCGGCCCCGGATGACCGCGCGCAATGTCAATGTCTTCTATGGTGACAAGAAGGCCATCGACAATGTGACGCTGGACATCGCCGAAAAGCAGGTGATTTCCTTCATCGGGCCGTCGGGATGCGGCAAATCCACCTTTCTTCGCTGTCTGAACCGGATGAACGACACCATCGACATCTGCCGGATCGAGGGTGAGATCGCGATGGACGGCAAGAACATCTACGCACCGGATGTCGATGTGGTGCCGCTTCGTGCCCGCGTCGGCATGGTGTTCCAGAAGCCGAACCCGTTCCCGAAATCGATTTACGACAATGTTGCCTATGGCCCGCGGATCCACGGCATTGCCACCAACCGTGCCGAACTCGATGACATTGTTGAATCCTCGCTTGAACGCGCCGGCCTGTGGAATGAGGTCAAGGACCGTCTGCTACAGCCTGGCACCGGCCTGTCGGGCGGCCAGCAGCAGCGTCTGTGCATTGCCCGTACCATTGCCGTCAGCCCGGAAGTGATCCTGATGGATGAGCCATGCTCTGCCCTCGACCCGATTGCCACGGCAAGGATCGAGGAGCTGATCGCCGAACTCAGCAGTGAGTTCACCATTGTCATCGTGACCCACTCCATGCAGCAGGCGGCCCGCGTCTCGCAGCGCACCGCCTATTTCCACCTCGGCAAGCTTGTCGAGGTTGGCGATACCGAAATGGTGTTCACAAAGCCGCAGCATGAGATGACGAACAACTATATCACCGGTCGGTTCGGTTAATCTTTTGGGTATTGTGCCGCGCTGGTCTATGGTGGGGTGACTGGTAGTTTCCCTGCCGTGCACGGCACCAAATTCCTTGGGACGGACTGATGGACCAGATAGAACATTCAAGCTCGGCATTCGAGCAGGATCTCGCGGATCTGAATATGGCGCTGACGCGTCTCGGCATGCTGGCAAGCCGCCAGCTGAACGCATGTCTTCGCGCCATGTCGGATTTTCAGGCAAGCCGTGTCGACATGATGATCGAGCAGGATAGCGAACTCGACGATCTCGAAGCCGAGGTCAAGGAACGGGTTTTGATGCTGATCACCGTGCGCGCCCCGCGTTCGGACGATTTGCGGCGTGTGCTGTCGACTGCCAATGCGGCCCACAGTTTCGAGCGTATCGGCGACTATGCCCGCAACACGGCCAAGCGCACAAAGGCGATCATGGCGACTGATCCGGCGGATCTTCCCTGGGACCAGCTGATCGAGATCGGCACCATGGTGGCCTCAATGATCGATGATGTGCTGATAGCGAACCAGGAAGGTGATCTCGAGACCGCGCGGGCCATCCGCAATTCCGATGTCCATGTCGACAAGCTCCATACCGATTTTTTCACCACCACCATCAAGCTGATGGATTCGGGTGCGGTGTCGGCGCTGACCGGGGCGCATCTGCTGTTTATCGGCAAGAATCTCGAGCGCATCGGCGATCTGACAACGACGCTTGCCGAGCAGGTTCTGTTCATCGAAACCGGCGAGCTGGTTGACAACAACCGTCCGAAAGCCGACCGGACAAGCTTTTTGATCGAGGACAGCTGACGCCCGCTGCGGCCTGTCAGATGGTCTGATCCGGGAGACCGACCATGGCTGAAACCGATGAGCTTGTGAGTGCGCACTGCGATGCTGACGGCATCCTGCGCCTGACCCTGAACGCACCGAAATCGCGCAATGCCCTGTCCGAAGCGATGATGACCGCGCTGGCTTCGGCGCTTGCCGACGCGGCGGATGATGCGGCGGTGCGGGTGATTGTCATTGCTGCCAACGGGCCGGTCTTCTGCGCAGGTCATAATCTCAAGGAAATGACGGCGGCACGCCAGGACCCGGCCAATGCCGCTGACCGTGGCCGTGCCTATTTCACAAAAGTGATGCGCCAGTGCTCGGCGCTGATGGCATCGATTCCGGCGCATCCGCGTCCGGTGATCGCCGAGGTTGCGGCCACTGCCACCGCGGCCGGGTGCCAGCTTGTTGCCAGTTGCGATCTTGCCTTTGCCGCCGACACGGCGCAGTTCGCGACGCCGGGGGTGAATATCGGCCTGTTCTGCTCGACCCCGATGGTGGCGCTGTCGCGCAAGGTGGCACCGAAACACGCCATGGAGATGCTGCTGACCGGTGATCCGTGCAGTGCTCCGCGCGCCGCCGAGATCGGCTTGATCAACCGCGCTGTGCCGGCCAGTGATCTGACGCAGACAACCATGGATACGGCGCGCCGCATTGCCTCGAAATCAACCGCGACCGTGGCCTTTGGCAAGCCGACCTTCTATCAGCAGGCGGAACGCAGCCTTGCCGACGCTTATGACCATGCGGCGGCGGTGATGGTCGAGAACATGCTGGCGAATGACGCCGAAGAAGGCATCGCCGCCTTTATCGAGAAGCGCGCGCCGAACTGGTCTGACAGCTAGCCCTCTGGTGACAGCGTCACCGGGCTGCCATGCGGGGTCGCGAGGTAGGCCTCTGTCCAGGCAGCCATCATCTCGCTGATTTCGTCATCGCCGGCAATGCCGTTCTGTTCCAGAAGGCTCTGAAGCGCGGCAAGCCAGGCCGTATAATAGTCATCCCCGCCATCAAGCCTGCCGGCGCGGTCATCCGCGGCAAGGGCGCGGGCCAGCGTGTCGGCCCATTCGGTCCAGCTGAACAGGCCACGTTCATGCAGATGTACGGTCAATGCGAAGGCGGCCGCGTGCCAGGGCTGTTCAAAGGGCTGCGCGGGGTGCGGCGTGGCCTGGCTCATGCCGGTTCCAGATAGCTTTCCCACAGATCAAGCCGCACCTCGTCATCTGCAGATTCGGCATGGTGCCAGAGATCGCCGGCGGCGAAGCTGACCGTGTAGAGATGCTGCGGCGCCTCGCCGCTGAAATGGGCGTTGCTGTCGGGAAAGACATGCGCGCCATGGCACAGCACGATGGTGCCGACGCGGCCGGCGGCATAGGCGGGGAGGCGGGTATGGCCGCCATTCTGCGCCCGGTTCGCGGCGATGCGGCTGGTGCGGACGCGCGCGCCGATGGCAAAGGCCGGGTCCTCGGTGCTGGTGCGTGCCGATGGGCCGCCACTGCGAAGTGCCGGTTCCACCCGCGCGGCATCGAGGCGGCGCGCGCGAAGCGCGTCAGATGCCGGACCGGAGCTGCGGCCAGCGGCGATTTCATCGGCACTGGCAAGGCCATGTTCGACCAGAAGGTTGGCGAGGCCGGCAAGCCATTTTTCGTAATAGCCGAAGCTGGCGTAATCCGCCGGTGGCAGGCATTCGCGCATATGCCGCGAGGCATCAATGTTCCATTTGCCAAGCGCCCCGGCCGCCACGGTCAGCGCCAGCGCGCGGCCATGCCAGTCTGCGGTGAAGGTTTTCGTTTCATCCTCTTCGCGCGGCACCGGACCATCGCCGAACCGCCCGCCCATATCGTGAATGCGGGTCATTTGTCCGCCCCGACAGGCAAGGGCAGGCCGGTGCCGATCATCGAATCGCGCGTGACAAGGCCGGCAAGGGCCGCCTCGTCCATATGCGCGCTTCCCTCAGGCCGCATCGGCAGCACCAGATAGCGGATCTCGGCTGTTGAATCCCAGACCCGCACCGATGTTCCCGCGGCAAGGGCAACACCGAATTCGGCGAGAACAGCGCGGGGTTCGCGCACCGCGCGGGCGCGGTAGGAGTCGGACTTGTACCACCCCGGCGGAATGCCCAGCAGCGGCCACGGGTAACAACTGCACAGGGTGCAGACGACGAGATTGTGGGTTTCAGGCGTGTTTTCCACCACCACCACATGCTCGCCCTGGCGCCCGCCATGGCCAAGCTCGGTGATCACCTTGTCGGCATCCGTCAGGAGTGCTGTGCGGAAATGGGGGTCGACCCAGGCGCGGGCGACAAGCCCGGCGCCGATCTGCGGGCCGATATCACGTTCATAGAGATCGATGATGGCGTCCAGCGCGGCCGGGTCGATCAGGCCCTTCTCCACCAGAATTGTTTCCAGCGCCTTGACCCGAAGCGCGGGCTCGGACGGCAGAAGGCTGTGCGGACTCTGGTCATGATGATCATGCGGCATGGCGTCATCCTGCGACGGTTACCAGTGGCTGTCCAGAGCGCAGTGCCGGTTGCAAAATGAGCATTGCCTTATCCGGACGGGTGGCCAGAATGGAGCCATGGCAACCTTTGAACGAGTGACCTGACAGATGCCGCTTCCGGACCTGCTGACCGGCTGCCTCAGGCTGCCGATGATCGCCGCGCCGATGTTTCTGGCCTCCGGGCCGGCGCTTGTTCTGGCCTGTTGCCGCGCCGGGATTGTCGGCAGTTTCCCGGCAAAGAACCAGCGTACCCGCGCCGGGCTTGATGCCTGGTTGGCCGAAATTGCCGAGGGGCTGGCGGCGATCGAGGCCGAGACCGGCAGGCCGCCACCGCCCTATGCCGTGAACCTGATTGTGCATCGCAGCAACGCCGATCTTGAGGACGAGATCGAGATGGTGATCCGTCACCGCGTGCCGATTGTCATCACCTCGCTTGGGGCGGTGCCGGAACTGGTGGCACGGGTGCATGAGTATGGGGGGCTGGTGTTCCATGACGTGATCAATCTGCGTCATGCGCGCAAGGCGATCGGCGCCGGTGTGGACGGGCTGATTGCTGTTGCGGCCGGTGCCGGCGGCCATACCGGCCGGGCCAGCCCCTTTGCGCTGATCAACGAGATCAGACAGGAATTCGACGGAACACTGATGCTGTCGGGCGCGATGTCCAGTGGTGGTGATGTCGCCGCCGCGCAGGTGATGGGGGCCGATCTCGCCTATCTGGGGACACGCTTTATCGGCACTGCGGAATGCCTGTCGCCGGACGATTACAAGGCCATGCTTGTGGACAGCCATCTTGGGGACATCGTCGAGACCGACACCGTGTCCGGCGTCAACGCGAATTTCATTGCTGCCAGCCTTGCCTCGGCAGGCTACAGCACCGACGGCACGGCGCCGGAGGCCGATATCGCCGGCGAACTTGCCGAAGCGCATGACGCCGAACGAAACAGGCCAACCGCCTGGCGTGACATCTGGTCAGCCGGTCACGGCGTTGGCGGGATCACCGACATCCCGACGGTGGCACAGCTTGTCGACAGGCTTGCGGCGGAATATCACGCGGCACTGGCGGCGCAGCAGCAGCGTCTGGCCACCCTCAGGGTGCCGGCTGGTGATGGCTAGAGGCTGCGTTGAAGCTGTTTCAGCGCCGTTGACAGCGGCACGGCCTTGCTCTCGTGGAAGGCTTCGTGATTGGCCTCGACCACCTTCAGGTCATAGAGATAGTTCACCATCAGCCCGCCCGACTGCGCCATCCCCTTTTCCGACCGGTCTGCCCCGAAATTCAGCTGTTCGAGCACCGCGCCATTGCCAAGATGGAACCGTGCCACAGGATCATTCGGCCAGCCATCGGCGCGATCGGACTCGGTGAAATAGCGCAGCGCCGCCGCCAGAAACGGTTTTTCCTGTTCCGCCGCGGCCCCGTTCCAGAATGCGGCATCAGCGGTGCTGAATGTTGCGGCAAGATCGGGATTGATGCCGCGAAGCCATCGCATCAGTCCGGGCACCGGTGACAGGGTGACAAAGCGTTTCAGCTCGGGGAACTGCTGTTTCAGATCCTGCGCCACGCGCTTGATCAGGAAATTGCCAAAGGAAATGCCGGCCAGCCCCGCCTGACAGTTCGAGATCGAATAGAACACCGCGGTGCTGGCCTCCTGCGCCGGCAGCGCCTCCCGGTCAATCTGCAGCACCGGGTCGATGGCGCGCGGGATATCCCCGGTCAGCGCCACCTCGACGAAAATCAACGGTTCTTCTGGCATCGACGGATGGAAAAAGGCAAAGCAGCGCCGGTCCTCCGGTGCCAGTCTGGCGCGAAGATCGTCCCAGGAAGAGATGGCATGGACCGCCTCATAGGCGATGATCTTTTCCAGAATGTTGGCCGGGGTCGACCAGTCGATCGGCTGCAGGATCAGAAAGCCGGGATTGAACCACATCCGCAGAAGTGACTTCAGCCCTTCATCAAGACGTTTGGCAGCGGCATCCTCACGGCCCAGCCGAAGCAGCCGCTGGCGCATCCTGACAAGCCTGACAGTGCCGCCTTCGGTGGCGTTCAGCCGGCGAAACAGCTCGACCCAGCGTGGCTCGGCAAGGCTGGCGATGGTGGCAAGGCCCTGTGCGTCCCGCCCCTTTGCATAGCTTGCGGCAGCGGCGGACAGCGCCTCCGCATCAAGGTCATGGGTGGTGGCGATATGATCCAGAAGCGGCAGCAGCTCGTCATCCGCCATGGCCTCGATCCTGTCGAGAAGCGTTGCGGCATAGACAAGCGAAGACACCTCGCCGGTGGCGGACAACACCGCATCGACAAGTGATTCGGGATCATTCTTGTCCAGCTCTGCGAACGGGTTCCATCCCAGAGCACCGATCCGTGTCGGTGCGGTGACAAGGGCCGTCAACATCGATTGCAGAATGCGCATTCCGGTCTCCCGCAAGAGTGGCAGTGAGCTGCCCGTCTGCCAGCATTATGCCACATGTCGGCACAGCTGACTGGCAAATTCTGCCTCCCCGTCTGACCTTGCCCTGATTCGGGGTTCCGTCCCCGGACTGGCCAAACCCAACACAGCCGCTAAGCTCTGACTGACCAGAATGCAGCAGGCATGACAGGAGGACAGGGTGATGGATATAGGCTTCATCGGACTTGGCAATATGGGGGCGCCGATGGCGGCCAACCTTGTGGCGGCCGGGCATCGGGTCACCGGCCATGATCTGTCGGATGTGACAGTTGATGGCGTGGCGGTGGCCGGAAGTGCCGGCGAAGCGGCACGGGGCCGTGACGTGGTGATGACCATGCTTCCCGACGGCGCCGCGTTGCGCGCCGTGGCGGATGACATTCTGCCGGTGATGGCGTCCGGTTGTGGCTTTGTCGACTGTTCGACCGTTGATGTGGCATCGGCCCGCGCTGTGGCCGAACAGGCCATGGCGGCCGGCATGCTGCCTGTCGACGCACCGGTGTCCGGCGGTGTCGGGGGCGCGACCGGCGGCACGCTGACCTTCATGGCCGGAGGGTCAGAGGCGGCATTCGCCCTGGCCGAACCGCTGTTCGCGATAATGGGCCAGAAAGCGGTGCATTGCGGTGACAGCGGTGCCGGGCAGGCGGCAAAGATCTGCAACAACATGATTCTTGGTGCGACGATGATCGTCACCTGTGAGGCCTTTGCCCTTGCTGACGGGCTTGGTCTCGACCGGCAGAAAATGTTCGATGTGGTGAGCACGTCCTCGGGGTACAGCTGGACCATGAACGCCTATTGCCCGGCGCCCGGGGTGGGCCCGTCGAGCCCGTCCGACAATGACTACACCCCCGGGTTCGCGGCCGAACTGATGCTGAAGGATCTGCGACTGGCACAGCAGGCGGCAGGCGACGCCGGTGCCGATACGCCACTCGGCGCGGCGGCCATGTCGCTTTATGCCGATTTTGTCGAGTCCGGGGATGGTCTTGGCCGCGATTTCTCGGCCATGCTGCAAAGGTTTGAAAAACGCCGTCGCTCCCCCTAGGATGCGGCAAAGGACCACCGCGCCAGGAGTGCGCGGATCCGGGCTCAGGAGGATGCCGATGCCAGACGCCGCAGCAGCAACCGATATCGTCATCGCAGGCGCGGCGCGCACCCCGATGGGTGGCTTTCAGGGCGACCTTGCAGCGGTGCCGGCACCAACGCTTGGTGGCGTGGCCATCCGCGCCGCTCTGGCCGATGCCGGTGCCGAGGACGGTGCCGAGGACGGGGCCGTTGACGGGGCCGTTGACGAACTGATCATGGGGTGCGTGCTTCCGGCCGGGATTGGCCAGGCGCCAGCCCGCCAGGCAGGCTTCGCCGCCGGCCTGCCGGAGAATGTGCCGGCCTCGACCTTGAACAAGGTCTGCGGCTCGGGCATGAAAACGGTGATGATGGCGCATGATCTGGTACGTGCCGGAAGCGCCGGGCTCGTCGTCGCCGGCGGCATGGAAAGCATGACCAACGCGCCATATCTGTCGCCCTCGACACGTGGCGGCGCGCGGCTGGGGCATCAGACGCTTCAGGACCACATGTTTCTCGATGGGCTCGAGGATGCCTATGACAACAACAGGCTGATGGGAAGCCTGGCCGAGGATTGCGCTTCGCGCTACCAGTTCTCGCGGGAGGCGCAGGACGCGTTCGCGCTGCGCTCGCTGGACCGGGCGCTGCAGGCCCAGAAGAGTGACGCATTTGCGGGCGAAATCGCGCCGGTCACGGTGACCACCCGCAAAGCCGAGACAGTGATCAGTGCTGACGAGCAGCCCGGCAAGGCGCGCCCGGAAAAAATCCCGCAGCTGAAACCGGCCTTCGCCAGAGATGGCACGGTAACCGCGGCAAATTCCTCGTCGATCTCCGACGGCGCCGCAGCGCTGGTCGTCACCAGTGCGGCGCATGCAGCGGCCCGCGGGATGAGGGCGCGTGCCAGAATTCTTGGCCATGCCAGCCATTCCCATGATCCGCAATGGTTCACCACAGCACCGGTGCCGGCTGCCCAGAAACTGATGGCAAGGCTCGGCTGGGGCATGGATGATGTCGACCTGTGGGAGGTGAACGAAGCCTTCGCCGTCGTGCCCATGGCCTTCATGCATGAGATGGGGCTGTCGGCTGACCGGGTGAATGTGAATGGCGGCGCCTGTGCGCTTGGTCATCCGATCGGGGCCTCGGGAAGCCGCATCATCGTGACGCTTCTGAACGCGCTGGAGACACGCGGTCTGTCACGCGGCATTGCCGCCATCTGTATCGGCGGCGGCGAAGGCACAGCCATCGCCATCGAGCGGCTCTAGCCGTGGAGGGGCATGCCGACGGCCCGGCGATCGCTGATGTCAGCAGGGCTGGTCGCGATGCGCCGATTGCGGTCATCGATATTGGCTCGAACTCAATCCGTCTGGTGATCTATGCCAGCGGTGGGCGCTATCCCTTCCCGCTGTTCAACGAGCGGTCCAACTGCCGGCTTGGCGAAGGGCTTGGCAGCAACAACATGCTTCAGCCAGAACGTATCGAGGTGGCTCTGGCGGCGATCTCGCGCTTTTCCAAGATCATGAATGCGATGGGTGTCACCACCATCCATGCCGTTGCCACGGCGGCCGTCCGGCGTGCAGATAATGGCGACGACTTTACCGGCCCGGCCGAGGCGATGCTTGGCAAACCGATACAGGTGCTCAGCCAGAAGGAGGAAGCGCATTATGTCTCGCGGGGGCTGACGCTGAACATACCCGATGCCACCGGCCTTGTTGCAGACCTTGGTGGCGGCAGCCTCGAGGTTGTGGCCCTGAAAGCGGGTGAGGTGCAGCATTCCACAAGTTTCAATTTCGGCCATTTGTCCGATGTCGATGAGGACAGTGTTGCAGATGCGCTTGCTGCAACGCCATGGATTGCCGACACTGGCGGCGGTCGCATCTATGGTGTGGGCGGGTCGTTCCGCGCGCTGGGACTCGCCTATATCGAACAGACGGGATATCCGCTGCCGGTGCTTCACGGCCTCCGCATTTCCGGCAGAGAAGCCAGCCTTCTTCTCAGCGCATTCTGCCGCGAATCACCCGATCTGGCCGGCGTTCCGCTTGGTCGCCAGAAAACCATGCCGATGGCAGCAAGGATCATGCGCGCGCTGCTGCGCCAGAGCGGGGCGTCGCGTCTCATTGTCAGCGGCACCAGCATCCGTGACGGCCTGATCGCGGATCGGGAGATCGGCGACAGTGACAATGACGATTTCCTGCAGGTTGTCTGCCAGGAGATTTCCCTTGCCTCGCACCGGTTCGGCGGTGTTCCCGACGCGCTGATGGCTCTTTTGCGTCCGCTGTTCACCAATCGCAAAGGCGGTGACCAGACGGATGCCGCGCATGACCGCGCCAAATTCGAACGGCTTCTCGAGGCGGCCTGCTACCTGTCCGACATGTGCTGGAACGAGCATGAGGATGTGCGCGGTGATCTCGGGGCGCGGCGTGTTCTTGGCCTGCCGGTGAACTGCGTCACCCACAAGGAGCGCATCTGGCTGGCGACCGCCATCTACCATCGCTATGTCGGTCGCAAGACCAACAAGTCGCGTCCGCCGGAGCTGTCCTCGATTTTGAGCCGCCACCGCCGCGCCGAAGCCACCACCATCGGTCTCGGATTGCGGTTCGCCCTTACATTTTCCGGTGGAACGGCGCTGAACCTGCAGCGTCTTCGTCTGAGCCACGATAACGAGACGCTGACCCTTCATGTCGATTCCAGCAGCGCTGCGCTTGTCGACAGCCACACCAGACGGCGCTTCCAGCAGCTGGCGCAAAGTGCCGGTATGGCAGCCCGGATCGAGGGGGCCTGACGATCCGGTCCCGGCGGTATTTTGGTTGCCGGCAGTCTGGAAACCGTGACAGTGAGTTGCTATCTTAGGCAGACGGGAAGAGGCGTGCCGGAGACAGCCGGCGAAACCGCAAAGAGACGGATATGAATGCCCCCGAAGACATCGCACTGATCCAAGATCCCGGCGTCCTTGGCGAGGTCGGCAGGATGCTTGATGACGGCCTGCTTGTCGTCGATGACGATGGCGCGATCCTGTCCGCGAACAGTGCTGCCGTGCGGTTTCTCGGCGAGGGGCTGGTCGGCCGCAACCTGCTCGAGGTGATTGCCAGGGATGACGTGGCCGAGGTTCTGGCGGGTCGCGAGAGTTCCTGTACGCTTGTCCATTCCGCCCAGACCAATGTTGCGATGGAATTCAATGTCCGTATCCGGCGTCTGGAGGAGGGCATGATCATGGTGCTTCTTCTTGACATGACCCTGCAACGCAACCTTGAAAAGGTGCGTCGCGATTTCGTCGCCAATGTCAGCCATGAACTTCGTTCGCCGCTGACAAGCCTGGCCGGGTTCATCGAGACAATCCTGATAAACGAGGTGCGGGACTGGCCGACGCAGCAGCGTTTCCTGCGGATCATGGAAGAGGAGGCCGGCCGCATGTCGCGGCTGATCGATGATCTTCTGTCACTGTCGCGGGTCGAGGTGGACGAGCATATTGTCCCCGATGAGACAGTGCCGCTGATGGAGGTTGTGAAATCGGTGATCGCCAGCCTCGAGACGCGCGCGGCGCGACGGCAGATGGCGATCAGCCTGACCGACAGCCGCGCCGAAGGGGCAAACAGGCTGCTGATGCGCGGCTTTGCTGACGAGATCAACGAGGTGTTCCACAATCTGATCGAGAATGCGATCAAATACGGCTTCGAGAATACCGTGATCGAGATCGATGTGGAGCAGCAGCGCGAAGACCAGGTGATGATTTCGGTGACCAACCGGGGTGAGACCATCGCCGAGAAGCATCTGAGCCGGCTGACCGAGCGGTTCTACCGGGTCGACAAGGCCCGCTCGCGGCAGATCGGCGGCACCGGGCTCGGACTTGCCATCGTCAAGCATATCGTCAATCGCCATCGTGGCATGATGAAGGTCAGCAGCTCGGCAGACGGCGTCACTCGCTTCGCGGTGTCGCTTCCCGTGCTGAGCGAGCGGTAGGCGATTCATAAAACTGTAACGATGCTGTGGCATCAGCGGGGTTCGATTGGGTAGAGAAGGAATCAGACCGTTATGTCTATCAGGATTCTTGTAGCCGATGACGAGCCGAACCAGCTCGAGCTGCTGACCTACAACCTGATTCAGGCCGACTATGAGGTCATTCGCGCAGAAGATGGCCAGCAGGCGCTGGACATGATTGACGAGCACCACCCGGATCTGGCGATCATCGACTGGATGATGCCGGAAATGTCAGGGATCGATCTGTGCCGTACCCTGCGCTCCCGCTCCGACACCAAGCGTCTTCCCATTATCATCCTCAGCGCGCGGGGTGAGGAGGGCGACCGGACTCTCGGGCTGGACATCGGTGCTGACGACTATATTTCCAAGCCGTTCTCGCCGCGCGAGATGATCAGCCGCGTTCGTGCGCTGCTGCGCCGTGCGCATCCGGCCTTGGCCGACGATATTCTGGAATTCCACGACCTGCGCTTCAACCAGACGACGATGGAGATCACCCGCGGTGGTCATCTTGTCTCGCTGGGGCCAAAGGAAAGCCGCCTGCTTGCCATTCTGATGGAACGGCCCGGGCGGGTGTTCAGCCGCGCGCAACTTCTCGACCTTGTCTGGGGACATGGCGTCTTCGTCGAGGAACGCACCGTAGATGTCCATCTTTCGCGCCTTCGCAAGGCGATCAATGCGCCGCTCTATGGCGGTGTGAACGCCCCCAATCTGATCTATTCGGTGCGGGGCAGCGGTTATGCGCTGCGTGCACCAGCGGAAATGCACTAGGCCAGACGACCCCCTCTCGACGCCCGACGATGGCAAACATCACTGGATTGCCGCCGGTGAAGCTGGCAGAGTGCGCCGGCGCGCGTTGCGCCGCCTGACCTAGCGCTGAGGACTCCCGCAAGATGACCGCCACTCCCCATCCTGTTTCCACGCATTTTGTGCCGCTGTCGGTGATCATGGCGGATCATGGCGGCGATCTTGGTGCCTATATGGCGGCGCATGACACCCGCGATGTCACTGTCACCATGGCGGTGGAAATGGAAGTGGCAGGCAAGGGCGGGCAAAAATTCTTTGTTGCTGTTGCGGTGACCTGGAATTTTGACAGTGCCGAGCCGCTGGAGGATGCCGCCGCCGCGGATTGCCCGACCGGACACCAGCTTGTCTTCGCCTGGGTGCCGGCCCACAGCTATGGCACCGATGAGTTCGGGATCTATTTCGAGGATGCCGGCATCGGCGCGACGTTGCAGAACGGGCTGATCGCCGAGGTCATCGAGTCGGCACAGGTCGAGGCGCTGGTTGCCGACGGCTCATGACGCCTGCTTGCCGCGCTGGCCGGCGCAGCGTTTCGAGCAGTAGCGCACCTGTTCCCAATCACGCTCCCATTTCTTGCGCCAGGTAAAGGGCCGCCCGCAGCTGGCGCAAATCTTGCTGGGGAGATCCCGCTTCTGTAACCGTTTTGTCATTTTCGCATCGTATCTGTAGCGTTGAGGTCTGGCGGCATCATCCGGAGATGGGCTGTATGTCTTGTTCGTCAAGGTGGTACCGACCGGGTGACGGTGAAATGCCGGAAAAGACCATGGTGCAGGGCTGTCCGCCCAAAAGTGAAACCGGTGAGTGAAGCCCGGAAATAAAACCCGGAAATGAAACCGGGACGTGCAACTGGGGAGTGCAGATATAGTGGCTGTCGGTATCAACGGAATGGGGCGGATTGGAAGGCTGGCCATGCGCGCCGCCTGTGGTGGGGCCCATCGCGAGGCTGGTGATCCCGGTTGTGACAACCGCCTCGATATTCGTCATGTGAACGAGATTTCGGGTGGTGCCGCGACAACGGCGCATCTTCTGGCGTTTGACAGCGTGCAGGGCCGCTGGCGTGCGGATGTCGGCACCGGGGATGACAGCAC
>NTKV01000017.1 GCA_002457745.1 SAR116 cluster bacterium MED-G06
ACGTCATCCACAAGGTGCTGAACGACATCACCGTAGATGACTGGGCGATCATCATTGGCGGGGATTCGCACACCCGCATGTCCAAGGGCGTGGCCTTTGGCGCTGATTCCGGAACGGTCGCGCTGGCGCTTGCCACCGGCGAGGCCAGCATGCCGATCCCGGAGTCGGTCAAGGTCACGTTCAAAGGCAGCATGGCCGACCACATGGATTTCCGCGATGTTGTCCACGCCACCCAGTCGCAGATGCTGAAGCAGTTCGGTGACAATGTCTTTCAGGGGCGGATCATCGAGGTGCATATAGGCACCTTGCTGGCTGATCAGGCCTTCACCTTCACCGACTGGACAGCCGAGATGAAGGCCAAGGCCTCGATCTGTATCTCCGAGGACGCCACGCTGATCGAATCGCTGGAGATCGCAAAGCACCGCATCCAGATCATGATCGACAAGGGCATGGAGAATGACGATCTGATGCTGCATCGTCTGATCAGCATTGCCGAAAAGCGCATTGCCGAGATCAGGTCTGGCGAAAAGCCGGCCCTGACCCCGGACGCCAATGCCAGCTATGCCGCAGAGGTGGTGATCGATCTCGACCTGATCGAGGAGCCGATGATCGCCGATCCGGATGTGACCAACGCCGATGTCTCGAAGCGTTACACCCATGACACGATCCGTCCGATTTCCTTCTATGGCGCGGAAAAGAAGGTCGATCTTGGCTTTGTCGGGTCCTGCATGGTGCATAAGGGCGATGTGAAGATCGTCGCGCAGATGCTCCGCAACCTCGAGAAGACCGCCGGAAGCGTGGCATTCAAGGCACCGCTGGTGGTGGCCGCCCCGACCTACAACATCATTGATGAGTTGAAGGCAGAGGGCGACTGGGACATCCTGCAGCGCTATTCCGGCTTCGAGTTTGATGATTCCACGCCAAAGACCGAAGCCCGCACCGAGTATGAGAACATTCTCTATCTGGAGCGGCCGGGATGTAACCTGTGTATGGGCAACCAGGAAAAGGCGTCGAAGGGCGACACCGTGCTGGCCACCTCGACCCGCCTGTTCAAAGGGCGCGTTGTGGAAGATTCGGCCGACAAGGCGGGGGAATCACTTCTGGCCTCAACGCCTGTGGTGGTGCTGTCCGCCATCCTTGGCAGGACGCCGACGCTGGATGAATACAAGGCGGCGGTCGAGGGGATCGACCTGACCAAGTTCGCCCCGCCACTGGCCCGCCCGGGAACCACCCAGTCTGCGCATTTCTAGGGCAGTCCAACTCTGGACTTCTCTGAGACCTGAACATTCAAACCCCCGCCGGCCCCCGGCGGGGGTGTTTCATCATGCCTCGCCTCTCCGGGCGGCGGCGATCGGTTTTGCCGCCATGTCGAGATAGCTTTCCGAGGTATCGATTCCGATCCAGTCGAGACCGCGCCGGTCAGCCACCAGGGGCGTCGTGCCACTGCCGACAAACGGGTCGAGGATCGGGCCGACCTCCACCGCCGTCAGGCAATTTTCCACCAGTTCCGGGGGAAAGGGTGCGGGGTGCGGATTGCCTGTCTTCTGGCTGATCCGCCAGATGCAGCCAAGGGCGTTCGCCTTTGGGGCAAGGGTGAAATCCTTTTTGGCGATCAGATAGATCACCTCGTAATTGGGCAGAAAATAACCGGGGTTGAAATTGATCCCGCCAGAGCGGTGCCAGATGATCACCTGGCGTACCGGAAAGCCCGCCACAATGTCCTGGCGGTCCTGAAGAAGGCCGTTCTGCACCCGCCATTTGTGGTTGTAGAAGATCGCCCCGTCGGGACGCAGCAGGCGCATCATCTCGGCAAGACAGCGCCGTTGCCAGCCGACATAGGCGGCGTGCGGCATGGCATCGAGATGCGTGGCATAGCCCTGCAGAAGGGCTGCCTGTTCCCATTTGCCGCCACGCCCGTCGCGCATGCCATTGCCCGAGGAGTTGCGCAGATTGTAGGGCGGCGAGGTCACCACGGTCTTGATGCTGCCGGTGGGCAGCAGCTTCATCACCTCGAGACAGTCACCCCGAAGCAACGCACCATTTGCCCGGCAAGGAGATGGGGGTGACGGGGAATCGACGGGGCGCTGATGACTTTGCGGGTGCGGCTGAGAGGGCTGTGTTTTGTCCGGGCGGCCCGGTGCCCGGAACCAGGCATGAAGATGGTCGGTGGCATTCGCCAGAATGGCGTTGCCGGGACAGTCGCTTGCGGACAAGTCAGACCTCCGGTTTCTCCCGGAGTTCCCCGGAATTTCGTCGCCCCGGTCATACACCACTCAGCTTAAGAAGACGTTAAGACCGGGGGATGAATGCGCCATTGCGAAAGCCGGATGCAAGCCGCGCACAAACCCTGTATGGTCACCTCGTTCGTTTCCGCCTCCATACCAGTATCATGCCCGCCAGAACCCCACACCGGTCGACAGTTTCGACAAGCCGCCCTACCACCGCCGATCAACGCTCCGGCCGGTCTGACGACGCGCGCGTCACCGTGGTGCTTGGTCCGACCAACACCGGCAAGACACATCTCGCGCTGGAACGGATGACAGGCTATGCCACCGGCATGATCGGGTTTCCGCTGCGGCTTCTGGCGCGCGAGAATTATGACAGGCTGGTTGCCCGCCACGGGGCCGGCAAGGTCGGGCTGATCACCGGCGAGGAACGGATCCTGCCGCCCGGGGCGCGTTATCTCTGCTGTACGGTCGAATCGATGCCGGTCGGGGCTGGCATGACCATAGCTGACGAGGCCGGCCTGCCGCGGCGGTTCGATTTTGTGGCGGTGGACGAGGTGCAGCTTGCCGGCGATCGCGAGCGCGGCCATGTCTTCACCGACCGCATCCTTCACGCCCGCGGGATTCATGAGACGATGTTCCTTGGGGCAGAGACCGCCGGTCCGCTGCTTCGCAAGATGTTGCCGGATGCGCGCTTCGAGAGCCGCAAGCGGATGTCGGTGCTGAGCTTTGCCGGGTCAAAGAAACTTACCAGACTGCCGCGGCGAAGCGCGATCGTCGCCTTTGGGGTTGCCGAAGTCTATCAGATCGCCGAGCTTGTCCGCCGCCAGCGTGGCGGGGCCGCGGTTGTGATGGGACGCCTCAGCCCCCGCACCCGCAATGCCCAGGTCGAGCTGTACCAGAATGGCGATGTCGATTTTCTGGTGGCAACCGATGCCATCGGCATGGGGCTGAACCTTGATCTGAACCATGTGGCGCTGGCTTCGGACATGAAATTCGATGGCCGCCAGATGCGCCGGTTGACCGCCGCCGAGACGGCGCAGATCGCCGGCCGTGCCGGGCGTCATACGAATGACGGCACGTTTGGCGTTACCGATGGCTGCGAACCACCTGAGCCGGAGATGGTCGAGGCCATCGAGCAGCATCGCTTCGAGCCGCTCCGCAATTTCTGGTGGCGGTCCCGCGACGTCGATTTCGCGTCGGTTTCCGATCTTCTGGCCTCGCTCGAGGCGCCGCCGCCAATGCCGTTCCTGTTCCGCAAGGCGGATGCGCTGGATCACCGGGCGCTGGCAACGCTGTCAGAACGTCCGGCGGTGCGGGATCGCGCCACCGATCCGGCGCAGGTGCGTCTGCTGTGGGATGTGGCCTGCATTCCCGACTTCCGGCAGAGCCTGAGCGACGACCATTACGATCTTCTTGCCAGCCTCTATGGCCAGCTTGCCGAGACCGGTACGCTTGGCAGCGAGATGGTGGCCCGTGCGATGTCGCAGCTCGACAGGCTGGATGGTGATATCGACACGCTGATGACAAGGCTTGCCTATATTCGCACATGGACCTATGTCACGCACCGTACGGACTGGACAGACAACCCTGCAGAATGGCAAAATCGGGCGCGTTCGATCGAGGACAGGCTTTCTGACAGTCTGCATGACCGTCTGTCGGAACGATTCATTGACCGGCGCGCTGCGCATTTGAGCCGCAAGTTGAAGGAAACCAGGAATCTTATGACGTCAGTGAAGAGTGACGGTACGGTACTTGTCGAAGGCGAAGAGGTCGGCGTTCTTGACGGCTTCGTGTTCCGCCCGACCCTGACCGAAGGCGACGAGAAATCAACCATTCTGGCAGCGGCCCGCCGTGGTCTTCCCGACGAAATCGAGTCGCGGGTCCGCGCCTTTGCCGCCTCGGCGACGCCGGCCTTCCGGCTGAACGAGAAAGGCCAGATCAACTGGCGTGACTCGGTGGTGGCACGGCTTGTTCGTGGCGATGGGCTCTATGCTCCGCGGCCCGAACTTGTTGGCAGCGAGTTGCTGTCGATCGATCAGGCGCAGCGGCTGAACGCCCGCCTGTCGGAATTTGTTGCGGAACATGTTCGCGAGGTTCTCGGGCGGCTGGTGGTGCTGCAGGCAGCTGAGAGCGCCCCGGTGCCGGAGCGCAAGCCGCAGCGTCATCGCCCGCAATCGCCAAAGTCCGAGGCAGAGGCAGCCGAAGAGACGCCGACCGGTCCGACCAAGGACGAGATTGCGGCCACGCCGCCTTCCGAGCAGCCGGATATTGTCGAGGACGCCGAAGCGGCACCGGCACCATTGTCCGGCGCCGCAAAGGGGCTGGCTTTCAGCCTGTTCGAGGGGCTTGGCACCTTGCCTGCCATGGCCGTCCTGCAACAGCTCCGCGGCCTGTCGGAGACAGACAAGCCACGTCTGGCCCGACTTGGTCTTCGCTTTGGCGTGGAATCGATCTATCTCCCCGACCTTCTGAAGCCGGCGCCGATCGAGCTTCGGGCGCTGCTCTGGAATCTCTACCATGGCACCGAAGGCGTGTTTCACGCCCCGCCACCTGCCGGCCGCGTCGCCATCGACGCTGTCGAGGGGGTTCCCGATGATTTCTGGCTTGCGGTCGGCTACCGCCGGCTGGGTGGTCGGGTGATGCGGGTCGATATGGTCGAGCGGGTGGCGCTTATCGTGCGCAATGCCGCGCGCGAGGGCCAGTTCAGGATCAATGAAGAGATGCTGTCGCTTGCCGGGGCCACCCGTGAGCAGATGGCGGCGATGCTTCTCGACATGAACTGCAAGGTGATCGGCGAGGAAGCTGACGAGGATCCGGAAAAGCCTGCGATCCAGATTTTTGAACGTATGCGCCGGCAGCGCAGTGAAGGTGGCCAGCGAGACAGACGCCGGCGCGCGGATGGCGACAGTCAGGCCAAGCCCGCCGGCAAACGCCGTGAAGGTCAGCGCGGCAAGCCACAGCGCAAGCAGGGCGGGCCGAAGCGTGGGCAGCAGGACCGACCGCAGAATGTCTCGGCGAAGAGCCGCGAGCCTGATCCCGATTCTCCCTTTGCCGTTCTGGCCGGGCTGAAGCTGAAGCAGTGAGCGGCGAGGGCGCCACCGACAAGGCGCTGCGGCTTGACAAGTGGCTGTGGTATGCGCGGTTCTTCAAGACTCGCGCGAACGCGACGCGCGCCATCTCCGGCGGCCGGTTCAGGCTGGATGGCGAGGTGATGAGCAAGCCACACCGGGCGGCGCAACCCGGGCAGGTGCTGACCTTCATGCAGGGCGACTGGGTGCGGGTGATCAAGATTGTTGAACTCGGAACCAGGCGCGGGCCGGCCACCGAGGCCGTCCAGCTGTATGAGGATCTGTCGCCTGAGCGGCCCAGAAGGCAAGGTGACAGCGGGTCGGACCCGGACTTCGAGAGTCGAGAGAAAGGTGCCGGACGACCGACAAAACGGCACCGGCGCGAAACGCAGAAATTGAAAGAGGACCTTGAATAGGGCTGTGGTTGGGCCCGATATCAGGTCCTGAAGAGGAGTAGGATGATGTTGGCAAAACTTGAGAACTGGATTCGCGATTTCACCGAGGACAAGGCTACCGCCCCGTCCGGTGATGCCGAATGGACCCGCGCACTGGCCGGGTTGCTGGTTGAGGCAGCCATGGCGGATGGTGAGCTTGGCGAGGATGAACGGGTGCAGATGTCACGCGTTCTGGCCGGCCAGTTGCAGCTTGGCACCGCGGAGATCGACGCCATCATCAACGGCGCCGTTGACAGCCATGAGGAACGTGTCGAGATCTACGGGCTGGCCCGTTCCATCCGTGCCGAGACCGAGCCTGATGACCGGATCGCGATCATGGAGATGGCCTGGATGGTGGTGTTGGCCGATGGCGAGCTCCATGACTATGAATCACAGCTCATGCGCCGGCTTGCCGGCCTTCTCTATGTCGATGACATCGAGTCGGGCCGCGCCGCCAAACGGGCCCGTGCCCGGCTGTCGCAGGATGGCTGATCCGAGCCTGTCGCAGGACAGCTGATCAGAGCTTGTCGCTCACGCGGGATTGCGATACAACGCTTCGCCTGTCCGCGCCAAGGAGAGCTTCAGATGACCTACATCGTCAATGACAACTGCATCAACTGCAAATACACCGACTGCGTCGAGGTGTGCCCGGTAGATTGTTTCTACGAGGGCGAGAACATGCTTGTCATCCATCCTGACGAATGTATCGATTGCGGCGTGTGCGAGCCGGAATGTCCGCCAGAGGCGATTTTGCCCGACTCCGAGCCGGAGGCCGAGAAGTGGCTCGAGATCAACCGCGAGATGTCGGAAATCTGGCCGAACATCACACAGCGGTCTGACCCGATGCCAAACGCCGAGGCGGCCAAGGAAGAAACCGGCAAGTTCGAGAAGCATTTCTCGAAAAACCCCGGCGAAGGCAAGTGATCACCTGCGTTCATCCTGCAGGTTTGCCGCGCGTGTGATTGATTTTTCGATTAATTTCGAGTATATTTCGTTTTAGTTACAACCTCAGTCCACGACAAACCACCCCGAAGTTTTCCTGCGCAATGCCCCGCGCATTGGTTGCATGTTGATCGGGTCAGGTGGATTTTGTCTTCGCATGGTGGGGACAGGGCGGCACATTCGTCGTGAATGGGCCGTGATCGCATGTCAGCTGGCAGCTGTCCTGTCACACGACAAACCCGGAACGCGATAGACGATTATCGCGTCTGACAAGGAACGAGCATGGCAAAGAAGACCGACGCAGCCTTCAAGGAAGATGATTTCGTAGTATATCCAACGCATGGCGTTGGCCGTATCCTCGGCACCGAGAGCCGAGAGATGAGCGGCACAACCATCGAGATGCTGGTGGTTCGGTTCGAGCATGACCGCATGACCCTTCGTGTGCCGATGGAAAAGGCGCGTTCGCTCGGGCTGCGTACCCTGAGCTCGAAGAAACAGATGGAACAGGCCATCACCACCCTTCAGGGCAAGGCGCGGGTGCGCCGTACGATGTGGTCGCGCCGCGCCGCTGAATATGAAGCCAAGATCAAGTCCGGTGATCCTGTGTCGATTGCCGAGGTGGTGCGCGATCTTCACCGTCGCACAAATCAGTCTGAACAGTCCTATTCCGAGCGGCAGATGTATCAGGCGGCGCTGGAACGGCTGGCACGCGAATTCGCGGCGATCGAGAAAATTGACCAGGATGCCGCGGCAATAAAGCTTGAGGATCTGATGGACGCTGCCTGATTACGGCTTTGCCATCGCATTTCGGGGCGGCTTCGGCCGCCCTTCGCATGGCGAATTGCCGGTCCTGGATGCTGATCAGCCACCATCAACTGATTCACCAACGAGTTTTGTGTGGTAACCTGTCCCCATGGCCAATGCGTTCATTCAGGAAAAAGAACTGTTCCCGATCCAGCCGCCCTTTTCCAGCGGCACGCTGGACCGTGGTCTTCACCAGATCTATTTCGAGGAATGTGGCCGCACCGACGGCAAGCCGGTGCTGTTTCTGCATGGCGGGCCCGGCGCCGGTATTTCGGCAACGCATCGCCGGCTGTTCAATCCCGACAGGTTTCGCTGCGTGCTGTTTGACCAGCGGGGATGCGGACGGTCTACCCCGCATGCGGAAACGGCGCAGAACACCACCCAGGATCTGATTGCCGATATCGAGGCGCTGCGGATGCGGCTTGGCATCGACAGCTGGCTGCTGTTTGGCGGGTCATGGGGAAGCACCCTGGCGCTGGCCTATGCCATTGCCCATCCCGAGCGGGTGACCGGACTGGTGCTGCGCGGCATCTTTCTTGGCACACGCCCCGAGGTGGATTGGTTCCTCTATGACATGGGCCGCTTCTTCCCCGAGGCCTACAAGGAATTTGTCGAGTATCTTGCCCGCGATGACCGCGAGGACATTCTGATGAGCTATCACGACAAGCTCACAAATGACCAGACGCTTGTCCATCAGCCAGCGGCGGAACGGTGGGCGTCCTATGAAACAAGCTGTTCGACGCTTCGTGCCGGTGCGCGGCGGGTGACCGGAAGGTCGGCGCTCAGCATGGCACGGCTCGAGGCACATTATTTTGCCAATGACTGCTTCATGCCACCAGACCACATCATGTCGAACATCAGGGTGATCAGGCATCTGCCAGCGCATATCATCCAGGGGCGGCATGATGTGATCTGTCCGCCGGTAACCGCGCATCGCCTTGCCGAGGCATGGGGCCGGAATGCGACCCTCCGGCTTGTGGATGATGCCGGCCACTCGACCTTTGAAAGTGGCATTGCGCATGCGCTCCTGGCGGCGCTGGATGAATTTGCCATCTAGGCTCGGCAATCACGCTCCCCATGCTAGATAAATTGGGGTAGAATTTCTACCATGCCACCGCCGTAGCATATCGCTTGCGCGCATCCTGCAGGAGCAAGACAATGAATGAGACCACGCCCGGGGAACGGCATCACCGGATCACCAACAACAATGCCATCGACCTTCATGTCGGCAAGAGGCTGCGCCTTCGCAGGACCCTTCTTGGGCTGAGTCAGGAACAGCTTGGCGCCGAGCTGAACATCACCTTTCAGCAGGTGCAGAAATACGAGCGCGGGGCGAACAGGATCAGCGCCTCGCGACTCTGGGACATGAGCCAGATCCTCGACGTTCCGGTCAATTATTTTTTTGATGACATGTCGGAAACGACCATGCGCAACTCGCCGCGGCGGGTGGCGCGCGGGATCGATGATCTCGACTCCGGTGACGGCAAGATCAAGGATCCGATGGCGCGCCGCGAAACGCTTGAGCTTGTGCGGGCATATTATAGTATTGAACAGGCGACGGTGCGGAAGCGTGTTGCCGAGATGGTCAAGTCGATTGCCACGACGCTTGCTGGCGACTGACCGCCAGCTGTAAAAGCGCACATAAATGCGCATATGGATGCGCACATAAATATGCAAGCAAATGCGCAGAGGGAAAGGGCAGACAGATGAATGAAACCTCCGGAGCACAGGCAGGTGCCGCCAATCTTGATGCGATCAGCTTCGAGGAGGCGCTTCGCGAGCTTGAGGGCATTGTCGCCTCGCTGGAGCGCGGTGATGTCTCGCTTGATGATGCCATCGCCGCTTTCGAGCGTGGCACCGTTCTGAAAACCCATTGCCAGGCGCGTCTTGAAGAAGCACGCATGAAAGTCGAGCAGATCCGGCTTCCGGCGGATGGCGGCGCGCCCGAGAGTGCCACGCCGTTCAGCGCTGACGAGTAGCGGGATGACCCTGCCGCAATCGGTGCGTGACGACGCTGCTGCTGTTGAGGCGCATTTACAGACCCTCTTCACGGAGATGAGCGGGCCGGCGGACAGGCTGGCGGCGGCGATGCGCTATGCCACGATGAATGGTGGCAAGAGGTTGCGGGCATGCCTCGTCATGGCGGCTGGCCGGCTGGCCGGTGGCGGTGAAGCGGCGGCCGGGCTGGTTGAGGTGGCGGCGGCTGTGGAGTGTCTCCACGCCTATTCCCTGATCCATGACGACCTGCCGGCAATGGATGATTCCGACACCCGCCGCGGCAATCCGGCATGCCATATTGCGTTTGACGAGGCGACCGCGATCCTCGCCGGGGATGCGCTGCAGACGCTGGCCTTTGGGTTGCTGGCAGCGCCGCGCGCCCATGCTGACGGGGGGGTGCGTGCCGCGCTTGTGGCGGCGCTTGCCGGGGCGGCTGGCATTGACGGCATGGCAGGTGGTCAGATGCTCGATCTCGAGGCGGAGACACGCCCCATGGTGCTTGACGAGGTGCGCCAGATGCAGGCGATGAAGACGGGGGCGCTGATCCAGTTTGCCGCGGTTGCCGGTGGGATCCACGGGCAGGCGGACAAGGCCATGCAGGCGGCACTGGAACGGTATTCGCGTGACCTTGGGCTGGCGTTCCAGATTGCCGATGATCTTCTCGATTATGACAGCGACAGTGCCACCCTCGGCAAACCGGCGGGTCAGGACGCTGACCGCGGCAAGGCGAGCTTTGTCGTGCTGATGGGACTGGAGCCGGCGCGCAAGGCTGCCAGTGACCTGATCACCGGGGCAGAAGCGGCGCTTGATCCCTGGGCGGTCGGCGCGGTGGCAGACCAGACAGCAGCGCTGGTTTCGATCGCGCGATTCGCTATTGAACGGCGTTCATGATAATCCTTATATGGTTACATTGTTGAGTTGAAAGGCCGGCTCTCCCCAATCGCCGGAACATGCATGACATCAACCCCCTTGCTGGACGGGATTGCCAGCACTGACGATCTGCGCCGCTTGCCGGAGAGCGATCTTCAGCGGCTCGCCACCGAGCTGCGCAATGCCACCATTGGCGCCGTGTCGAAGACAGGCGGCCATCTTGGTGCCGGGCTCGGCGTCATCGAGCTGACGGTGGCGCTGCATTATGTGTTCCAGACACCGCATGACAGGCTGATCTGGGATGTTGGCCACCAGGCCTATCCGCACAAGATCCTGACCGGTCGCCGCGACCGAATCGAAACGCTCCGCCAGAAGGGCGGTCTGTCCGGCTTCACCAAGCGGAGCGAGTCCGATTATGACCCGTTTGGGGCCGGCCATTCATCAACCTCGATTTCGGCTGGTCTTGGTATGGCTGTCGGCAGTGATATCCAGGGCATCAACCGCAATGTCATCGCGGTGATCGGTGATGGCGCGATGAGCGCCGGTATGGCCTTCGAGGGCATGAACAATGCCGGTGCATCCGATTCGCGTCTGATCGTCATCCTGAATGACAATGACATGTCGATTGCCCAGCCGGTTGGCGCGATGAGCAGCTATCTGTCGCGTCTCATCACCTCGGAGCCGTTTCATTCGATCCGTGACCTGATGCGCGAGGTTGCCAGTCGGTTCCCGGCCGAGATCGAGCGCACCGCGAGACGCGCGCGTGAGGCTGCTCGTGACCTGATCAGCGGCAATTCGGTGTTCAGCCAGCTTGGCTTTCTTCACATTGGCCCGATCGACGGCCATGACATGTCGCATCTTCTTCCGGTTCTGAAAAACATCCGCGACGGCCATGCGCGTGGGCCGGTTCTGGTCCATGTGGTCACCGAGAAAGGCAAGGGACATCCCTTTGCCGGGCCGTCTGCCGAAAAATATCACGCTGTCCCGAAATTCGATGTCATCACCGGGACGCAGCAAAAGGCTGCTGGCAACGCCCCGAGCTACACATCGGTGTTTGCCAATGGGCTGATGGCAGCAGCCGAAGCGGACGACAAGATCGTGGCGATCACTGCGGCAATGCCATCGGGAACCGGCCTCGACAAGGTGAAGACACGGTTTCCGGGGCGCGTTTTTGATGTCGGCATCGCCGAACAGCATGCAGTGACCTTTGCCGCCGGTCTGGCCACTGAAGGCATGAAGCCTTTCTGTGCGCTCTATTCGACCTTCCTGCAACGCGGTTATGACCAGATTGTGCATGATGTCGCCATCCAGAATCTGCCTGTCAGATTCGCGATCGACCGGGCTGGTGTGGTTGGCAATGACGGGGCGACCCATGCTGGTGTCTATGATGTGGCCTATCTGTCCTGCCTGCCGAACATGGTGATCATGTGCCCGTCGGACGAGGCTGAACTTCTTCATATGACCGCCACTGCGGCTGCCTATGATGACGGCCCCAGCGCGCTGCGCTATCCGCGCGGTGAGGGTGTCGGTATCGATCTTCCCGAAAAGGGATCGGTGCTGCCGATTGGCAAGGGGCGGGTGATCCGCGAGGGGCGTGGCACCGCCATCCTGTCGCTTGGAACCCGGCTTGCCGACTGTCTTGCCGCTGCCGACGAGGTCGAGGGTGGTGACGGCTTCACCATTGCCGATGCCCGCTTTGCCAAACCGCTTGATACAGAGCTTCTCGACAAGCTTGCCAGCGGCCATGACCGGCTGGTGATCGTCGAGGAAAACAGCCCCGGTGGATTCTCTGCCCATGTGCTGCAATATCTGGCCAACAAGGGGCATCTTGATACTGGTCTGGCGGTGCGCTGTCTGTCACTTCCGGATGCGATGATCGACCATGACAGCCAGTCTGGCCAGCTTGCCCTTGCCGGTCTTGACGCTGCCGGGATCGCGGCAACCCTTCGTGATCTGGCTGGCAGCAAAGCTGGTGCCAAGCCGGCAAAATCCGTTAGCCGCACAAAGACCTAGCGTGTCGCAGGACGCTGCTGACCGGTCCCCGCTCCGCGCCGATGCGCTGATGGTGAAGCGCGGCCTTGCGGGGTCGCGCGAACGCGCTCAGGCGATGATTGCCGATGGCCAGGTGTTGGTCGGTGGAAGCGTGCTGGCAAAAGCCTCGCGGCGGTTGTCGCCAGATGCCGCGATCAGTGTGACCACCCCCGATATTCCCTGGGTCAGCCGTGGGGCGCTGAAGCTGATCGGTGGCCTTGATGCCTTTCCCGCGATTGATCCGCGCGACCTGTTTTGTGCCGATATCGGTGCCAGCACCGGCGGCTTCACCGAAGTGCTTCTTGATCGCGGCGCGGCCCATGTTGTTGCTGTTGATGTCGGGCACGGTCAGCTTCACCAGCGGCTGGCAACAGATCCCAGGGTGGAGTCGCGTGAGGGGGTGAATGCACGGCACCTGAGCGAGGCTGATTTCCGGCATCCGCCACAGCTCATTGTCTGCGATGCGTCTTTCATTTCCCTGACCAAGGTGTTGCCGCCGGTGATGGCGCTGGCGGCCCCGGGGGCGGCATTGCTGGCGCTGATCAAGCCGCAATTCGAGGTCGGGCGCGCGCAGATTGGCAAAGGCGGCATCGTGCGGGACCGACAGGCTGTGGCGGATGTGGTGGCTGGCATAGAACGCTGGCTTGCCGCCGAGATGGGCTGGCAGCTGCTTGGCACCGCGCCATCACCGATTGCCGGACAGGATGGCAATCGTGAATTTCTATTGGGCGGACGTAAGGTCTAGTCGTCGAACAAGCCGCACTGTGCCTTGTGGCGCATCAGAAGATCGGCAAGAGTCACCGCCATCATCGCCTCGGCAACCGGTACGCCGCGAATGCCAACGCAGGGATCGTGACGCCCCTTGGTCACCACCTCGACATCCTCGCCATCGAGATCAACCGAGCGGCGCGGCGTCAGGATCGAGCTTGTCGGCTTGATGGCGACACGCACCACAAGCTGCTGGCCGGTCGAGATGCCGCCAAGAACCCCGCCATTATTGTTGGCAAGGAACGTCGCCCCATCAGGTCCCGCCTGCATTTCGTCGCCAGCTTCGCGGCCATCCATCGCGGCAAGCGCAAAGCCACTGCCGATTTCCACGCCCTTTGTCGCGTTGATGGTCATCATCGCCGCGGCAAGTTCGCTGTCGAGCTTGCCATAGATCGGCTGGCCAAGTCCGGCAGGGATGCCATCGGCGACAATCTCGAGGATCGCGCCGGCTGAGCTTCCGGCCTTGCGGACCTCGTCGAGATAGGCTTCCCACTCCACGGCTGCCTTGGCATCTGGGCAGAAAAACGGGTTATTCGTGGTCTCGTTCCAATCGAGACGGTCGCGGTCAATGGCATGCGGGCCGATCTGTACGACACCGCCGCGAATGCGAAACCCGGGGCCAAGGGCGCGTTGCAGAACCTGGTCCGCAATGGCACCAGCCGCCACCCGCACCGCGGTTTCACGCGCCGACGAGCGGCCACCACCACGATGGTCGCGAATGCCGTATTTTTCCTGATAGGTGAAATCAGCGTGGCCCGGGCGGAACTGGCGGGCGATTTCGCCATAATCCTTGGAGCGCTGGTCCTTGTTGCGGATCAGCATTGCCACCGGTGTGCCGGTGGTCATGCCTTCAAAGACACCGGAGAGGATTTCCACCTCGTCATCCTCACGGCGCTGCGTGACAAAGCGGGTCTGGCCAGGCTTGCGGCGGTCAAGATAGGGCTGGATGATGTCTTCGGACAGGGGCAGACGCGGCGGAACGCCATCGACGATACAGCCGATGCCGGGTCCGTGGCTTTCACCGAAACTGGAAAAGGAGAACAGTGTTCCGAAACTGTTATCCGCCATGTCAGACGACCGAGATGTCGGGCGCGTCAACAGCCTTCATGCCGACAACGTGATAGCCGCAATCGACATGGTGGGTCTCGCCAGTGACACCGGACGCCAGGTCGGAGAGCAGATAGAGGCCCGCCCCGCCAACATCCTCGAGCGTCACATTGCGCTTCAGGGGCGAATTATACTCGTTCCATTTCAGGATATAGCGGAAATCGCCAATGCCGGAGGCGGCAAGTGTCTTCATCGGTCCGGCTGACAGGCCGTTCACACGGATGTTGCGCCCGCCAAGATCAACCGCAAGGTAACGCACCGAAGCCTCAAGCGCCGCCTTGGCAACGCCCATGACGTTATAATGTGGCATGACCCGCTCGGCCCCGTAATAGGTCAGGGTCAGAAGTGAGCCACCATCATTCATCATGGCCGCTGCCTTGCGGGTGATTTCGGTGAAGGAATAGACCGAGATATCCATCGTCCGCTGAAAGTTGCCACGGCTGGTATCGACATAGCCGCCCTTCAACTCTTCCTTGTCGGAATAGGCGATGGCGTGAAGCACGAAATCAAGCTTGCCCCATTCCTTGGCAAGCCTGTCGAACACGGCGTCGACACTTGCCTCGTCGGTCACATCGCAGGGGATCACAAGATCGCTGCCGACCGAGGCGGCAAGCGGCCCGACCCGCTTCTGCAGGGCCTCACCCTGGAAGGTGAAAGCCAGCTCGGCGCCCTGTTCGGCGAGTTTCGACGCGATTCCCCAGCCGATCGAGCGATCGTTCGCCACACCCATGATGAGGCCACGTTTGCCTGCCATTACGCCAGATGCTGTGTTCTGCGACATCGTCTTCCACCTTTGCGGTAAAGTCCTGTGAATATGCGCGCCAATATGGCACGGCTGGTCAATCACGACAAGCCAACCGGAATGGCGACCGCGTGGCAGACCGGTCCGTCGCCAACCGCCCTGGCGGCCGGCACAGGGTCAGGTTTTCACCCTGCCGCCTAGCGGAGCGAATAGCTCGTTGTGCGGGAGATCTCGACCCGCTCGTTCGCGCCAAGCGGCGTGCTGGTCTCAAGCGTGATGATCTTGTTGTCGACCTCGATCCGGTGGCGGTATCCGGTGACCTCCTGGATGGTCTCCTCGATCATCACGGTGCGGACATTGCAGACCTGCTGGTCGCGATAGCCCACGATCTGCTGTGTCGGCTGACTTTTCTTTTTCTTGGCGTGTTCCCGGCCAAGGATTGCGCCTACCACAGCGCCAGCTGCGCCGGCACCATCGCTGTCGGATGTCTTGTTGCCAATGGCCGAGCCGATGACGCCGCCGATAATCATCGCGCCAAGGTCGCTGTTCTCACCCCCGCCGGAGCTTGCCGAGGCCTGGCCATAGATCGGTACCTGCTGGGTCTCGCAGACCTTCTCATCCGAAGGTGTCTTGCGGATATAGCTTGTGCGGATCGGGTCGGATGATGTGACGGTGCCGATAACGGTCTCGATCCGGGTTTCTGCTGCAACTGGCATCGCTGCCACCGCTCCGGTTGCCGCCAGGGCGGCCAGAATGGTGGTTGTCCGCCGGGAAAGGGAATGACGTGACATGATGTGCCTCTCGGGTTCTGGAGTTTACTGCCAACAGTCTTATCCGCGAATTCGTACAAAATTGTGGCAGGTATCGTCCAAATCCTGATCATGATTGTTTCACGCATTGCCAAAGTCGCGCGATCTTCCCATTTGTCTGGAAAGGAAACAGCAACCGGTCGGCAGGTGCATGACCGGCCACGGAGACTACAGACATGCAGATCGAGGCGGGAACCGATCCCTTCACCCTGTTCGAAACCTGGTATCGCGAGGCGGTTGAGTCGGAGATCAATGATCCTGACGCCATTGCCCTTGCCAGTGTGGATCCGTCAGGCATGCCATCGGTCCGGATGGTGCTTCTGCGCCAATGGTCGGACGAGGGGTTCTTTTTCTTCACCAATTACGAGAGCCGTAAGTCAGCTGAGCTTCTGGCCACCGGCAAGGCGGCCTTCTGTCTTCACTGGAAAAGTCTGCGCCGCCAGATTCGTGTCACTGGCGAGGTCAGCAAGGCCAGCGCCGAGCGCTCGGATGGCTATTTTGCGTCGCGTGGCCGGGGCAGCCGCATTGGCGCCTGGGCGTCGGAACAGTCGCGTCCGCTGGAGTCCCGCGAGACGCTGGCTGCTGCCGTTGCTTCTGTCGAGGACCGTTTCCCGGATGAGGTGCCGCGCCCGCCACACTGGGGCGGGTTCATGATTGTTCCGCAGGAAATAGAGTTCTGGGCTGATGGCGAGCACCGGCTTCACGACCGCTTCCGTTTCACCCGCAACGGTGATGGCGGATGGGATATCCAGCGCCTCAATCCCTAGCGGGTGTCGGCTGCGATATCTTTGGTCCGGTTCTTTCTGGCTTCGTGCCAGGCGATGACAATGCCGCTGGAGACAATCAGCGTCGCGCCGATGACCATGGCCAGCGAAAGGCTTTCACCGAAGACCAGCCAGCCGATCAGCCCTGCCCACAGCACGCAGCTATATTTGACCGCTGACAACGAAGCCGCGGCAGCGTAGCGAAGCGCCGCAATCATGCCCGCGGTGCCGAGTGAAACTGTGACTCCGGCTGCGGCATACAGCATGTATTGGTGCATATCGAAATGAAGCCAAGACGGATCAAAGGTGAGGGCGGCCACACCCATGGTCATCAGATGCGTCCATGCTACCAGTGCCAGTGTATGCTCACGGGCGATCGACACACGAATGAGGATATCCCTGCCGGCGATGATTGCCGCCACGAGTATGGGCAGAAAGATGATCCAGTCCTTTGCCTCAAGTGAGGGGGACGTCATAAGCACGACGCCACCGAACCCGATCAATACGGCGACCCATTGTGGTTTGGTGATGCGCTCGCCAATCAGCAACGGTGAGACCAGTGTCACCATAATGGGGCTCAGATAGGCAAGCACAATTGCCGTTGCCAGTGGGATGAAGCGAAGCGAGATTGTGAACAGAAACAGTGACAGAACCGCCAGCGCCGACAGCAACAAGGCCAGCGTCCTGTTGTTCGGCAGCAGGGTGGCGGGACGACCCCACGCCAGTGCATAAACCAGCAGGGGAATCATGGCGAATATGGCGCGGAAAAACAGCACCTCACCTGTATCCGCGCGGACAAGAGCCTCCTTCACCAAGGCGTCATTGACCGTCACAAGCAGGCTCGCGGCCGCCATAAGCATCAAAGCGAACGACGAAGGTGATACAAGGCCTTGGAATTTTGTTGCTTTGTCCGCTGGTCCGGCTGGTGGATCGGTCACGTCCTCAACCACCGGGTTTTGGTCTGCTTCAGGGGAGGCCCCTGGCCGTATACTTCAAAACAGCTCCAGTGCGTTTCATGTAAGCGCCACCACACCAGTGCGCCGGATATGGGTTCGTAAGGCCCTGTGAACATCTCCCCAAAGCGACATCTCCCCAAAGAAATGACGGCGCGTATGGTGATCATGTGATTAAATACACAAATTGTTAAAATTTTACATAAATATGGATAATAATGTCATTTTGGTTGGCAAATTATCTGGTGTCGTGCAGCTGTTCTTTCATGAATTGTTCTGCAATTGCGTCTGCAATTGCGTCTGCAATGGCGTCTGCAATGGCGTCTGCAACGAATTCTGCCGCGTCCGCCACACCAGGGCGGGTTCGTGATTGTGCCGCAGGACATAGAGTTCCGGGAGAATGGGATATCCAGCGCCTGAACCCCTGAGATGAGCGGTTTGTCGCGCCAAGGCTAAACGCATAAAAACTGGTCGCATGGCAGACGCTTTGTTTTGCCTGTTTTGCCTACCATCCGACGCAGAGCAACGGTTACGCAGGGTTCATGCGCATGGCCGATGCTGTGACCAGACGAGTCTGAAACCGCAAACCGGGCACCGCTTCCTGAAGCTGGCGGTCAGTCCCGAAGGCGTCGGCAAAGACGTTGTTGGATATGTTGCAGGGAGATGGTGCAATGAAGACGCATGCACGCGTGGTGGTGATCGGGGGCGGAGTCGTTGGTGTCAGCGCGCTCTATCATCTGGCCAAAAAGGGCTGGAGCGATGTTGTCCTGATCGAGCGCAAGGAGCTCACATCGGGATCGACATGGCACGCGGCCGGTCTGTTGCCACTGTTCAACATGTCCTACTCGGTCGGGCAGATTCACAAATATTCGGTGAAGTTCTATCAGGAGCTTCAGGAAGAAACCGGCATGAATGTCGGCTTCCGCAATGTCTCCAATATCCGTCTGGCGCAGACACAGGACCGGATGGACGAGTATCGCCAGTATGCCGGCGTGGCCAGCACCATCGGCGTACAGGCCGATTTTCTCACGCCGGACGAGGTGAAGGAGTTCTGGCCACTGTGCAACACCGAGGGTCTGGTCGGTGCCATCCGTCACCCGGGTGACGGTTATATCCAGCCCGCGGACCTGACACAGGCTCTGGCGCGTGGTGCGCGAGATCGTGGCGCTGAAATCTATCGCAACACCGCGGTGACCGGCATCTCCCGCACCGAAGCCGGCGAGTGGAAGGTGACCACCGACAAGGGCGAGATCACCTGCGAGCATGTGATCAGCGCGACCGGCAACTTCGCCCGCCAGACCGGCCGTATGGTCGGGTTGAATGTGCCGGTGATCCCGGTCGAGCATCAGTATATCGTCACCGAGCCGCATGAGGCGATCAAGGCGCGTCATGCCGAAGGATTGCCGGAGATGGGCGTCCTGCGTGACTCCGACGGTCGCTGGTACATGCGTGAGGAGGCCGGCGGTCTGATCCTTGGCCCCTACGAGGCCGGGGCGCCAGCCTGTTATGTCGACGGGCCAAGCGCCGATTCCGAATATGAGCTGTTCCAGGAGGATCTCGAGCGCCTTGAACCGCATATCGAGTCCGCGATGCACCGCGTCCCTGCCTTTGGCGAGTCGGGCGTGAAAAAGGTCTATAATGGCGCCATCGCCTATACGCCTGATGGCAATCCGATCATCGGGCCGGCCTGGGATCTGCCGAATTTCTGGCTGAGTGAAGGTCACAGCTTCGGCATTACCGCCGCTGGTGGTGCCGGCTGGCAGCTTGCCGAATGGATTGTCGAGGGCGAACCGACCATCGATATGCTTGGTGTCGATCCACGCCGTTATGGCAGCTACACCACCGAATCCTACCTCAAGGCGAAGAATGAGGAGGCGTATGAGAACGTCTTTGTCATCCACTACCCCGATGAGGAACGTGGCGCGGCGCGTCCGCTTCGCACCGCCCCCTGCTATGACCGGCTGAAAGGTCTTGGCGCGGTCTTTGGTCAGAAATTCGGGTGGGAGCGGGCCAACTGGTTCGCGCCGGACGGCACCCCGCAGGACGATCACTGGTCATTCCGCCGCTCCAACTGGTTCGAACATGTCGGCAATGAAGTGCGCCACACGGCAGAACATGCCGGCCTGCTGGACATGTCGGCCTTCGCCAAATGCCGCATTTCAGGCCCGGGCGCCACGGCGTTCATGGATCATCTGACGGCGAACAAGCTGCCGAAGGGCATTGGACGGGTATCGCTGTCACATGCGCTGACCGAGCGCGGCGGCGTGCATTCGGAATACACCATCCAGCGCGAAGCCGCCGACAGTTTCTATGTTGTCTCCGCCGGTGCAGGCCAGCGGCTGGACCATGACTGGATCAAGAAGCACATGCCGACCGACGGGTCTGTCCGGTTCGACAATCTGACCAATTCCATCGGTGTTCTGGTGCTGGCGGGACCGCGCGCGCGCGATATCCTGCAGAAGCTGACCCGCACCGATCTGTCCAACAGCGCGTTCCCGTGGCTGTCGAGCAAGCTGATCGATGTGAATTTGGCGCCAGCCATGGCGTTCCGCATGAATTACGTCGGTGAGCTTGGCTGGGAGCTTCATCATCCGATCGAGTATCAGAACCATATTTTCGATGCGCTGATGGACGCCGGGGCAGAGTTCCAGCTGAAGCCGTTCGGCATCCGGGCCATGGATGCGATGCGTCTTGAAAAATCCTACCGCATGGTCGGCACCGAGCTGTCGATCGAATATGCGGCGCTGGAAAGTGGTCTCGACAGGTTTGTTCATCTGAACAAGGGAGATTTCATCGGCCGCCAGGCGCTCAGCGAGTGGCAGCAGCGTGGTTTTGCCAATGCGATGGTCACGCTGGAGGTGCATGACACCACCGACGCCGATGCCATTGGTGGCAATCCGGTGATGGTGCCGGGCGGTGAGGTGATCGGCCGGGCCACCAGCGGTGGGTTCGGGTTCCGGCTCGACAAGTCTCTGGCAATGGCGATGGTGCGCCCTGATCTTGCCGAGATCGGCACCAGCCTGGAAATCGACATTCTCGACCAGCGGCTTGCCGCGACGGTCATCGAGGAATCGCCTTACGATCCCCAGAACGAGAAGCTACGCGCCTAAGCCGGTATGCCAGGTCGCTTGGCGAAACAGACAGGAAAGACTGAATAATGGATGATACAGCACCAGCGGGACGCCGCGCACGGCGTGGTGGCGGACGTGACGCACGGCGGCAGCTTCGCGCCGGCGGCGATACGCAAGCCATGCCTTTCATCACCCGCAACACACCGCCTGTCGACATCCTGACCGACGAGGCTGCGGAAATCATCGAGGCCAATGCCGAAACCATTCTGGAAGAGATCGGAATTGATTTTCTGGAGGATGCCGAGGCGCTGGCCCTTCTCAAAGATGCCGGATGCGATGTTCACGGTGAGCGTGTGCATTTTCCGCGTGGTCTTGCCCGCAAGCTCTGCGAGACGGCACCGTCGAGCTACACACAGCATGCCCGCAACCCGTCCAGATCGGTCGAGATCGGCGGCAACAACATGGTGTTCGCACCTGTCTACGGGCCGCCTTTCGTCCGCGATCTTGAGAATGAGCGCCGCTACGCGACGATCGAGGATTTCCGCAATTTTGTAAAACTTGTCTATATGCTTCCCGGCTTCCACCATTCTGGCGGCACGGTCTGCGAGCCTGTCGACCTGCCGGTAACCAAGCGGCATCTCGAGATGATCTATGCGCACCAGCGCCTGTCCGACAAACCCTATATGGGGTCGGTCACCGCGCCGGAGCGCGCGCAGGACACCGTGGATATGTCGAAAATCCTGTTTGGCGAGGAGTTCGTCGCCAACAACACGGTCACCACAAGCCTGATCAACGCCAACTCGCCAATGACCTGGGACAGCACCATGCTTGGCGCTCTCAAGGTATATGCCCGCAACAATCAGGCCTGTATCACCGCCCCCTTCATTCTGGCAGGTGCCATGTCGCCGGTGTCGGTTGCCGGCACGCTGGCCCAGACCCTTGCAGAGGCGCTGAGTGGCATTGCCTTCACCCAGCTGATCCGCCCCGGTGCGCCGGTTGTCTTCGGAAGCTTTGCCAGCTCGATGTCGATGCAGACAGGGGCGCCGACCTTTGGCACGCCGGAGCCGGCCAAGGTTCTTCTCGGCTGTGCAAAGCTTGCGCGCCGGCTGAAGGTGCCGTTCCGGTCGGGTGGCTCGCTCACCGGATCGAAAACAGCTGACGCCCAGGCTGCCTATGAATCTGCCAACACCATCATGCCGACCGTCCAGGGCGGGGTGAATTTCGTGCTTCATGCTGGCGGCTGGATGGAAGGCGGACTTGTTGCCGATTATGCCAAGCTGATTCTCGACGCCGACCAGCTGACGATGATGCAGAGCGTTGTCGATGGCATCGATGTGTCTGACAATGGTCAGGCCATGGATGCGCTTCGCGAGACCGGCCCGGGCAAGCATTTCCTTGGTTCAAGTCATACGCAGGCCAATTTCGAGACGGCTTTCTGGCGCTCGAGCATGGCTGACAACACCACCTACGAGCAGTGGTCTTCCGAAGGGGCGGTCGAAAGCCATGAGCGTGCCCGCAAGCGCGCTGGCGAGATGCTGGAGCAATATGCAGCGCCAGAGCTCGACCCGGCGATTGACGAGGCGCTTCGCGCCTTCATCGACAGGCGGATGGAAGAGCTTCCGAACTCTGAATATTAGCGGTGAAGCGGTGTCTAGCCGCGGAAGCTGACGCCATACTCCATGCCGGCATCGACAAGCCAGTCATGGACATAGGGGGCGAAGCTTGTCCGGCAGATGATCGTGAACCGGGTGTCCTCGATGGCCATCATGGTCACGCCGGCATGTGACAGCATTGTCTGTGCACATGTGCCCGGGGTGAACACGGCCGGATGAAGATCAAGCGCACAGCCCTTTGCCAGAACCCGGCGCACCGCCGGTCCACGAAGCGACAACGCGCACAGACCGTCGGTGACATTGGTGACGGCTGCGTGAACGGACCCCAGATCAATCATCAGCTGACTGTGGAGATGGGCTTCCGAGCCGGCCTCGCACAGAAGCAGGTACTCGTCCGGGCCAAGCCAGACAACCTGCCGCTCGCCAACCGTCACGAAGCTGTTGTTCGCTGGAAGTGCAGGGCTGCCGGTATGGGCCCGCACCGCCGGCACCATGTCGTCGCCGCCACGAAGGTTGAGCTTGCCAAGATGTGCCAGTTCGGCGAACACCAGTCCCGGCTTGCCGCCATCGGCGCTGTCAGACCCGCCTGCATTGCGGCCGGCGAGGGCGGTGCGGCCTGGCGGACGTCCGCCGTCTTGCGCTGCGCTAGCCATTGATGCGCTCTCCCTTTGGATCATAGAAAACCGGCTCGACAACCTCAGCCTCGATCACGGTGCCATCGAGCATCGGCATATAGACGGTGCCGCCCATCAGGGCGCGGCCCCCCTTCAGCATCGCCATGGCGATGGAGGCCCCCAGATTGGGCGAATAGTAGGATGATGTGATCTGACCCAGCATCTCCATCGGCATCGGCTGGTTCGGATCAAGAACCGCGTGGGCGCCTTCCGGAATCACGGTCTTGCGGTCTTTGGTGCGAAGTCCGACAAGCTGCTTGCGGTCCTCGGCGGACATCGATCCGCGCGCAAGGGCGCGCTTGCCAATGAAGTCAGGCTTCACCTTCGAGACAATCCAGTCCATGCCGAGGTCCTGCGGCGTGACGGATCCGTCGGTTTCCTGGCCGACAATGATGAAGCCCTTTTCGGCACGAAGGACATGCATCGCCTCGGTGCCATAAGGGGTAATGCCATGCTCGGCACCGGCTTCCATCAGATGCGTCCACAGGGCCAGACCGTGGCGGGCGCGAATGTTGATCTCGTAGGACAGCTCACCGGTAAACGAGATGCGGAAGATCCGCACCGGCAGCCCGGCGATATGTGCCTCGCGCATGGTCATGAACGGGAAGTCTGCCGGATCAAGGCTGATATCAACGCCGGCTGCCTTCAGGATCTTGCCGGCATGCGGGCCCGACAGGGTGGCCACGGACCACTCTTCGGTTACCGATGTCAGATAGACCTTGAGGTCGGGCCACTCGGTCTGCAGCCACTCCTCCATCCAGTCGAGAACGCCTGCCGCGCCGCCGGTTGTGGTGGTCATATGGAAATGATTCTCGGCAAGGCGTGTGGTGACACCATCATCCATCACCATGCCGTCATCCTTCAGCATCAGGCCGTAGCGGCTCTTGCCGATGCCAAGCTTCAGCCAGCTGTTGGTGTAGAGGCGATTCAGGAATTCCGCCGCGTCCGGGCCCTGGATATCGATCTTGCCAAGGGTTGATGCGTCGAGGAGGCCAGCTGTCGTACGGGCCGCGAGAACCTCGCGGTCGACGGCCTCGCGCATGGTCTCGCCATTCTGCGGGTAATACCAGGCGCGCATCCACTGGCCGACATGCTCGAAAGTGGCGCCGTTGGCCCGGTGCCAGTCATCCATCCGGGTCAGGCGGACCGGATCAAACAGGGCGCCGATGTCGCGCCCGGCAATCGCGCCAAAGCCGGACGGCGTGTAGGGCATGCGGAAGGTGGTTGTGCCGACGGCTGGAATCTCGTTGCCAAGGGATTCGGCCAGGATCGCGAGACCGTTGATGTTCGATGTCTTGCCCTGGTCGGTGGCCATGCCAAGCGTGGTGTAGCGTTTCACATGCTCGACGGACTGGTATCCCTCGCGAACGGCAAGCTTCACATCCGAAGCGGTGACGTCATTCTGGAAATCGACAAAGGCCTTTGGCCCTTCGCCTTCACCCTTGCCATTGGCAATCGTCCAGGCTGCCAGCGGACGCCAGCTTTGTGCCGGCGCGCTGACGTCAGGGGCATCGCCTTGCTCAATCGCGAACCCGGCGGCTTTGGCGGCAGCGGTTCCGGCGCGAAGACCGTCAACGATCGCCCTGGCGGCGTCGAACACACCGTTGCCGGCACCGGCGCTGAAGCTTGCCTCATGCGCGGTTGTCGGTTTGAAGCAGAGCAGACGCTCGTCCCAGCCAAGCTTGCCGCGCGCCTGCGAATGCAGGTGTACAGCCGGCGACAGGCCGCCGGACATCGCCAGCAGGTCACAATCCATATGAATCGGGTCATCAAGAACCGCGCTTGCGCCTTCATTCACCGGCGAGATTTCGACCCGCGCGATGCGCTGGGTGCCGGCGGCGATGGTCACGGCGGACCCACTCATGATCTCGATCCCAGCGGTACGGACAGCCTTTACAAGCTCGCCCTTCAGGTCACGCCGCAGATCAACGACGACAACATGCGCACCGGCGCCGTGAAGCGCCAACGCGGTGCGATAGGCATCATCATTGTTGGTGAAGACGACAGTGCGGTTTCCGGGCACCACGCCATAACGGTTGATGTAGCTTCTGACCGCGCCGGACAACATCACCCCGGGAAGATCGTTTCCGGAGAAGACCAGCGGGCGTTCATGTGCGCCCTGCGCCAGAACGGTCTGGCCGGCGCGAACCTTCCACATGCGCTGGCGCGGCAGATGCGACGGCCGTTCGCCAAGATGGTCGGTAACACGCTCGGTCAATGTCAGATAGTTATGGTCCATATAGCCGAACACGGTGGTGCGCGGCAGCAATGTGACCTCTGGCATGGCCGACAGTTCGGCCACGGCACTGGCAATCCAGTCTGCAGCAGATGTGCCGTCGATGGTCACGTCAGATTCGCCCAGAAGCCAGCCGCCAAACTCGTTCTGCTCGTCGGCCAGAATGACGCGCGCGCCGCTGCGTCCTGCCTGAAGTGCGGCCATCAGGCCGGCGATGCCGCCACCGGCGACCAGCACATCGCAATGGGCGTTGGTCTTCTCATAGCGGTCGGGGTCATCATGGTCATCGGCAACGCGGCCAAGGCCGGCGGCATGGCGGATGACATGCTCATAGGTCATCCACATCGAGGCTGGCCACATGAAGGTCTTGTAGTAGAACCCTGCCGGGAAGAACGCCTGAAGCGCGGAATTGACCGCCCCGATGTCGAACTTCAGCGACGGGAAGCGGTTCTGGCTCTCGGCGAAGAGGCCGTCATGGAGCTCGACCTGCGTGGCGCGAAGATTGGGCTCGGCCCTTGCCCCGCGACCGACGCGGACAAGCGCGTTCGGCTCTTCCGAGCCGGCGGCGATGATGCCGCGCGGGCGGTGATATTTGAAAGACCGTCCGACGAGGTGAATGTTGTTTGCCAGCAGGGCTGAGGCCAGAGTGTCGCCCTCATAGCCCTCGAGCACACGGCCGTCGAACGTGAAGCTGACCGGCTTGGCCCGGTTGACGCGTCCGCCTGTGGCAGCACGTGAAATCTGGGCCGGAGCGGATTTCCGGAACATCGACGAAGCGCTCATCAGGACCCACTCCGTTGGTTGCGGGCAGGTTTGGCAGGCTTCGCTGCTGCTTCGGCGGCGGTGTCGCGCGCCATGTTGAACCAGCGGCGGCATCCTGCGGTATGGCGCCAGCGCTCAAGAAACAGGCCCTTGGGGTTGTC